>JADJPK010000033.1 GCA_016713305.1 Betaproteobacteria bacterium | reverse complement strand
GCCTCGATGCCGAGTTCTCTCGCCTTGGTCCCTCCTCGGTCGTCCACTACGCCGGAGTCGATTCCCGCTTCGGCTTCGGATCCAGGAGGTTCGAGACGATGGGAACGAGATAGGGCGACCAAGGACTCCGGCCTCCAAATCTGGTCGTAATCCACGGCTTCGGATCACGTTGTCTCGACCCGGTTGTTGCCCAGTCGTGCACCACGGGCATCGACTGGCGACGACGCCGAGGGATCGCAACAGCACCGCGATCCCGCCGAGTCGGGCCAAGGCCGGTTCTGGGTCCCCGGGTTGGGGTGGAGTTCGCTTTCAGGAGAAGAAGCGGCGCGAGCGGCGCCCGGGGGCGCCCAGTGGTTCCATCGGAGGTGCCAGTTTCTGGCTTCCATAGTTTACGTCCCGTCCTGTCTCGTCGCCGTCCCGTCAGCGGGATAGGGGCGGTTCATCCGCGTCCGGTCCCCGTCCTGTCCCCGTCTCTGTCCGCGTCTTGTCCCGTGGGACAGCATTGGGACCGACCGCGCCCTGTCCCTCTCGTTCGGCGTCCTTTTTCGCGCGGTAGTCCGCCTTCCGTTTCCGTTCCTTGACGCGCTTGTCCCACGCCACAAGAGCCTGCTTGCAGAGGAAGGGGTGATACAGGCGACCGTCCGAACACTTCACGAAGTTCCGCAGGGCGATCTCGCGCAGCGGCTTCCAGGCCTTCTGCCGCTGCGCCGCCAAGCCGCGCCAGACGGCACAGCGCCTCGTCATCGTCGGGCAGCGAGCCTGCGTGCTTCGGGGTTCTATGCCGCCCACCACAACGGTCGTCTCTCGCTGTCGCCATGCGGCGTCGTTGTTGGTGGTGTTGAAGTCGGAACCGAAGAGGTGATGCCCCATCAGGGGCATGTATTCGAGGCCGCGGAGATCAACGTCCGCGGGGACTAGGGGCGGAGGCAGCGACTTGTTCGCCGGATCATGCGGCCGCCCCTCAATGGCCGAGGTATCGCAGCAGGCATCGCACAGCCACCGCAGCCTGGAGAGGTACGACGCTATTTCCGATTGCGCGTAGGGGTCGGCCCGGACATCGTCCACCACGTCGGCCAGCCCATCAACCAGCACACAAAGACCGGGTTCAACCGCCGGCGCAAGATCCGGTCGGTCGGCAACGATTCGCGCCCATCGGGGATCGTCGGGACCCGGTGCGAAAATCGCCCCCGCTCCGTCTGCCACATCCGCGCCGCTATCGCCAGCGGGTGCCCATGGGCGTTGCCGTTGTAGCTCCTCGCGATGTTCTTCCTGGCGACGCGCGAAGCTCTGCGGTGTCTCGCCGTCGTTGCTTTTGTCCGCAATCCGTGTCGGGCACACCGGACGATGAAGACGCGCTCCCGTTCATGGCGGCACCGACATCCGCAGCTCGCAGGCTCGTCCATGCGACACGGAACCCGAGGGGGCTAGGTCCGCGAGAACGGGACCCAGTCCCCAGAAGATCGCAGGCCGTGGACGTTTTCCCCAGGACGACGAAGCGGGGTCCCAGTACGCGAATGCCTGCGCAGATCTCCGGCCAGATCCAGCGCTCGTCCTCGATGCCCCTTTCGGGATCCGGCGACACGGCGCTGGCACGGAAGCCCGCAGAGACGACGTCCACCAGTCCACGGAAGCTTGCCCAGGAAGTCTGCGAGATCGCCTGCGAAAACCAGGCGCCGGCTCCAGGGGCCGCGTCTTCCATCCGCTCCAGGAGGAGGGCCGCGGCGCTGACTTCCCGCTCGACGTAGCCCAGAACACGCAGTCCGCCGAAGGCGATGTCAACGCCGAGAGATCGAGCATCCCGACGCCGCTGCACAGGCTGGAGAGTAGTCCGGAGGGCACGATCCACGTCACCCCGGTCTCCGGGACATATCGGGATCGATAGCGTTTCCCGCGATGCGGCCGAGGTACTCCTCGTGTACCTTGAGCGCGTGATCGATCCCAAGACAGCGAAGCTCGAGCAGCTTCCGCACGAACTCGGCAACGGGGAGCCCGCAGTCCGTTGCGGTTCGTCGTACCGCGTCCCCGAGTTCGCGCGACATCGGGATCGGGGCAAGGACCACCTTGTCCTCGCGAATCATCGTGGGGTCGGTTCGACCGGAGCGGGCCAGACGAGGGACGTCCGCCTCGGAGACCAACTCCAGGAAACCGCCGTCATCAAGCGATGCGGCACTCATGTGGCGCTCTCTATGTTGGTCTGTTCCGTGTTCCTGTCGGCGTGCTCCGATCCCCCTTCCGTGGAGGATTTCCAGGCACATGTGGATGACGAGATCGCCCGTGCTGAAGCCGATGCGTATCGCCGTCGGGCCGAGTGTTCGGCTCTCGAGATTGAGTTCCAGCACCATCCCGACGTGCTGGTCTGGACACGGCGCGAATGCGCTCAGATGACCGCAGCCGACCGCACCGTGCTGGCAGAGATCTACGCGCGGCTGCGGCGGTGAAATGAAACCGGACGCATCACCTCGCCGCCTCGCCGGTGCAATGCCCGGCAACTTCTGCAAGGAGCTCAGGCGCACGTCCTTCTGGCTGCCCCGGGCGATGCGGCGGATGGTGTCGTAAGCGAGACCGGTGTCGGCCGCCACTTCGCGGCTGCCGCTCGGCGGCAGTGCCCGGAGTTGGCTCCGAACGATCTCCAAAGAGGGGGTGATCTCGTGCATGACGGCATTTCAAGACATTTATGTCTCGCCGTCAAGTCACATATGTCCCGCCCGCAGCGATACGCTAGACAAATGTGTCCAATTCCATCCACCGATGCAGCGAAATCGCTGTCCGAAACGGCGGAACGCTTTCGGACAAACCTGCATGCACTGATCGCTCATCTCTGGCCCGATGCCGGCCAGGCACAGGCGGCGGCGAAGATGGGAATCCAGCAGCGGACCCTCGGTCGCTACCTGAACGGAGAATCCGTGCCGACCCTGGACATGGCGGAGGAACTGTTGCGGAAGTGCGGCGGGCTGGAACCATGGCAGCTGCTGGTCCCCCACTTTGATCCCCGCAATCCGCCGTCCATCGCTACTGCTACTGAACAGCCCAGGCTCTCGCGAAAGGCGAAGGTGACAGCGCATTCTTGTCAGATGGTTGCTGTTCTTGGTGCTGGCCGGGACCGGATCCGGCGCCGTGGCGCAAAGCGGAAATCAGGTGCTGAGTTGGTGCAAGATCTTCGTGGCGGCCAAGGGCGAGGCCTTCCAGGCCGGCCGTTGTGTCGGATTCATGGAGGGTGGCCGGCAAGGCTGGAGTTCGCAATCTCTTCTGCGATGAAGCTCGAGGGTACGGACAAGCCGTCGTTCTGCGTGCCGGATGGGGTCACCAACGGTCAGCTCGGACAGGTACTGATCCAATACTTCGAACGCCACCTTGCGGAATTGCATGAACCCGCCGTGGGCCTGTTTTCATCGGCGCTGGTCGAGGCGTTTCCCTGCCGATGATCGGCCGCCGCGCCTTCCTGCTGGCGCTTCTCCCCTGCACCGCCTGGGCGCGGTCACCCGCGGCTCGACGCCAGTTCCAGCGTCAACACCCCTGCCCTTCCACGGGCCGTCACTCCGGTGGCTGTCCCGGCTATGTGGTCGACCATGTCGTACCGCTGAAACGCGGAGGCCTCGATCATCCGGAAAATATGCAGTGGCAGACCAGAGAAGCAGCCAAAGAGAAGGACCGCTGGGAATAACGCCAGTCAGTCCCCGCCGTCTTACGGCATCGTTTCTCCTCCTCCCTTCCTCATCAGCAGGCGCATCGTCTCAATGCGTCGCGCGTCGTACTCTCCGGGCGAATCAGCCTCGGCGAGCAGCATCCAGCACGGCATTCGTAACGCATCGGCGATTCTGTAGAGATCGGACAAATCCATCTGGAGCGTCCCCTTCTCCCATCGGGACACCGTTGCCTGCGTGACGCCGCATAGCGTCGCCAGTTCGGCCTGAGACAGTCCCACGTGCGCGCGGTGCTTCTGCACCGCCGCACCCACCCGTTTCATTGGCACAGCTTGTTGGTCGCACCCATGACCCCCCCAAACGGTTCATTGAAACCCCCTGGTTTTGCGAATTTTTTGTGACTTCTGCACGGGTATTCGGTGCGTATTCGTGCCATTGCATAACGGCCGATTCCCTCATCTCTTTAGATTCAGTTAGTTAGAACATTCGCCCCGAAGGCCAGACAT
Source organism: Betaproteobacteria bacterium (assembly GCA_016713305.1). NCBI lineage: Bacteria > Pseudomonadati > Pseudomonadota > Betaproteobacteria > Betaproteobacteria bacterium. The sequence continues at coordinate 52,655 of JADJPK010000033.1, read as the reverse complement.
AAATGTCTTGACCGACGAGACATATGTGTCTTACTCTTTCTCCGTGGTCGCGACGTGCGGCCAGCCACGTGAAGGAGAAGCACATGGCAGCAACCGTAGTTCTGGAAATCGAAGTCAAGTCGATCTACGGGGTGAACAAGATCTACCCCGTCAATCAAGCCGCCAAGACCCTGGCGAACATCGCAGGCACGAAGACCCTCTCCGAGCAAGACATCATCGACGCGCAGTCCCTTGGGCTCGTCGTCGTGGAAGTCGCCGCGAGGAAGCTCGAGAAGGTCATCAACGTCCCCGAGGGAGGCGCGCTCTTCCTGGTCGGTGACTCCGCCTTCACCCGCAAGGAAATGGAGGAGGCGAACGCCGACGACCCTGATTTTCTGGCGTGGCTCGCTGCGGCCGCCGTGGGTGACGTCTGCCCCGGCGCGACGTACTGCAGGAGGGGGGCCTGAGCGATGTGGCGCGCCACCCTCGTCCGCGAAACCAACTTCCAGCACTGCCAGCGCGCGTACCGCACGTTGTGCGGGATGCCGCTGGACACCTACGCCACCGTCGCCGACTACCCCGATGCGGACCACTTGCCTGACGCCCCGTCGATTCCACCGGGTCGGCCGGCAGCCGGACCTACATCGACCGGGAGGCCCACCATCCGAAACCCTTGGTCCCATGACTACGGCATCGATCGCGCATACAGATCCGCTCCCATCGCTTGATCCTCCTCAGCAACGTGGCGAGAACGATCTGCACCGAACGAACTCTGGGCGCCCGTTGCGGCGGTCATCCTTCTACGGCGCCTACATCCTTCCTGTTCTCTGAGGGTTCTGGTCAGAGCGCAGTGATCGAACACGAAGGTCCGACCACGGGACCAACCTGACTGTCGCACTCCCTGTCGGTGCCTGCCGACATCGCTGCGATCGTTGGGCTTCACCCGACCGCACTCCATGTTCGCCAGGTCTACCTCGCCAAGAAGAACGGCGAGCCGGAGCCGTCGAAGCGAACTGGAAGAAACCGTTCCGTCGCGGGGAAGCTGATGGTTCGCGTGGCCCGCCCACGGCCATCGAGGACTTTCGACTTCCAGGTGATCGGCGTCAACCGCCGATTCACCCATCCGGATTGCCGCGAAGTCCGGAGATCGATTTCGAGACGGTGACCCCTGAGGGCGTCGAGATCAACAACGAGGTCAATCGGTTCACCACCCCAACAGGGACAGGGGCGAGGAAGGCAGACGATTCCGATCCACTACTAAAGCAGGTCCAGTATGCTCTCTGCATCACCAATCGTCCGCGTGACGGTGTGGGCACCGTTCGGCCTGGACGATCTGGTGCCGCGCACCGAGGATCGTGACGATGACGTCATCGCTGATTTCATGACTGCGGCGGAATCGTTCTGGAACGACCGCGTGCTCCGCAACGTGCCGCCACCGGTCAACCCGACGACCCGCCCGCCTGCACCTGCGCCGCAACGGTACCCAGTGCGTGAAGCCGACGGGAGACGCTGTTGGCGCTTTCCTTGAAAGCCTTGAAGGCCGCCCACAAGGTCAATGAAGACGCGATCGAGGATCTCGAGTTCCAGATCCAGGCCGCGATGTGCCGCGGACTCGGGCTGAACCCGGACCGACGATCCCACGGAAGACAGTCCTCCCCTCGTCAGCGGCGGGAAGACGCTGCTGACCTGGAAGCTGCCAGGGCGGGATGTCGTGCCGATGGGGCGACCTCCGCAAAGACCATCCCATCATCGCGGCCCCTACATCAACAGCTACGAACACCGCGTGATGCGGCTGAAGGAGAAGTGAAGTGAGCAACGTCGCCCAAGTTCAGCAGTTCCAACCCGGCCCGGTGATGGCGATGCAAACTCAATCCGGTCTCCGATCTCTCCACTGCGGCGCTGGTTCTGATCCCGTCGCCATGGGTCACATGATGAAGCTGGCGGAATTCATGGCCGGGGTCGTTGCACGCTGCCGAAGGAGTTCGTCGGCCTCGGGCGACTGCCTCGCCGTTGTCATGCAGGCGATGCAGTGGCGGATGAATCCGTATGCCGTGGCGCAGAAGACCTCTTCACTTCGGGGAAGATCGGCTACGAGCTGCAGCTCATCAATGCCGCGATCCTGACCCGGGTGCCATCGGGCGCACCGGCCTATGAATGGTACGGCTCCTGGGAACGCATCATCGGGAACTTCAAAGAACTCGACAGCAAGAAGCACCCCGGAGAAAAAGTACCGCGTTCCCGGCTGGAACCTCGCCGACGAGGGACGGCCTCGGCATCATCATCCGCGCCACCCTGCGGGGTGAGTCTGAGCCCCGCGAATTGAACCTGATGCTGAAGCAGGCTGGTGTTCGCAACAGCACCTGGGGGCGGACGATCTCGCCAGCAGTTGGCCTATCTCGCCATCAAGCGGTGGGCACGCCTGTACTGCCCCACGTCATCCTCGGCGCCTACTCGCCCGACGAACTGGAACAACCCGAACCTGTGGTCGGGGTCCGGCAGCACCATTGCGGGTACCGAGCCGAAACCGGAGAAGTCCACCGCAGACAAGGCCCGGGAGAAGATGGGCAAGTCTCGAACGAAGACCGCGCCCATCGAGGCCGAACCTGACGTCGACACCATCCTGCAAAGATCCAGGCTGCGACCGGCGGCAAGGAACTTCGATGCCGGCGCGTTGGCGATGCGGCTGACCTCTGAGCAGGACAAGGGAGAAGGTTCGCGCTGCGTACACGAAGCGGGCGAACGAGATCCGCATGGAGCGCGAGGCCGCCGAACGAAAAGCCGCAGCTGATGCGGCACCGGAACAGGCACGGGCACCGCAGCAGAGTGGACCCGCGCAGGCCGGACCAGACGACGAGTTCTCCGGCGTCAGCGACGACTGAGCTTCGGGCCGCTCCGTCTCCCTGTGGCGTGTCGGGACTTCTCCCGATCCGTCGCGGAGCGGCCCACCCTTACCGCAGAGAGATCCATGAAGATCCATATCGAGAACTCTCAGGTTGAAGCAGGTCGATGTCGACCTCGTCACACCGATCACGTTGGTCGCCGGCAGCAATGAATCCGGCAAGAGCAGCATCGACGCGATCCGACCAACTTTCTCGGCGAACCGGGGTATCCCGCAAGAAGGACTGGCACATGCTGGTCAACGACGCCGCGCAGAAGGGGCTGATCCAGCTTAGCGACGACGGCTGGCTGGCGCGGGTGTCGCTCCCCAGTGGTTCCATCAAGACCGACGGTCGAGTGCCGTCGGGTCATGCCCTCGTCTTCCTCCCCTTTACCCGTCCTACATCGAACTGCGTCACCCGACGAACGACGGAGATTTTTGTTCCAGGTCCTCGGCGTGTAGTCGCACGGCGAGGCCGTCATGGCGAAGCTGATCGCACGCGGTTGCGACCGCACCAAGGTCGGCCAGGCCGGCGGAAAGATCGCCGGTCTCGGCTACGTCGGTGGCCAATGACTTCGCCGCGGAACAGGCGTCGGGCGCGCGGCGCGTGGAAGGCTGTCACCGGCGAGAACTACGGCTCCGAGAAGGCAGAAACCTGGGTGCCCACGGTGCCGTCGGAACCGGCCATCAGCACCACCCCCGTGGGATTGCAGCAGCAGATCGACGCCGCCGAGGCGAAGAAGGCTGACCTGAACAAGCGCATCGGCGGTGTCGAGGCACAGGACGCGATCCGCACCGGCCACGCCACCCAGTTGGCCGAGGCGGAGCAGAAGGCGGCGACCCTGTCCCGCCACAAGACCGCGCTGGCGGAGACGGAGAGCCAGCTCGCGGATGCGAAGGCCTCCTCTGGAGTATTGGACGGCGAAGGCGACCGGCTCCGCGACGACTACCAAGCACTGGCCCTGCCCATCGTGCGGCACATTCTCGAGCACGGCACCGCCGACGGCGCTGATCGAGTACACTCCCGGTGGTCGTCGCCGATCCCCAGGCCCCCGCGAAGGTCACGAAATTCGAGGAGTCGGTGGCCATGCTGGAACGGGCCGTCGTGAACCGGCGCCGCGATGTCGCCGAGGCCGAGGCCGCAGTTCAGAAGGTCGCCGCATTGAAGGCGGCCGGTGCCGGTGATCCGGTCCTGGAAGGTGTCCTGGCGAAGATGCGGGAGGAGCAGGCGCTCCAGGAAGATCTGCTGCGCACTCTGCGCACCCAACAGCAACAACTGGATCTCGCGGAACAGGCAAGGGCAACCGCCATCGAGACCTGGCGACAAGGCCGCGGCCGCGCACGCCGACGTCAAGCAGTGGACTCAGATCCAGGAACTGTGCGCCCCAGTGGGCTGCCTGCCGAAGATCTCGCGGAGGTCCTGACCGCATCAACGACCGACTCACGCACACCACGATGCTCTCCGGCTGGAGCCACGTCATCGTGCGTGACGACATGGAGATCCTGGTCGGCGGGCGCCTGTACGGACTGTGTTCGGAATCGGCCCGGTTCCGCGCCGACGTTCTCTCGCCGAGGCGGTTTGCGACGCCACCGGCTTCCCGTTCCTGGTCCTGACCGCATCGACGTTCTGGTCGGCGAGGGTCGGATGCAGCTCTGCTGCTGCTGCACACCCTCCACAAGCAGGGCTCCCCGCCGGGACGCTTCTCCTCGGCGCCTTCAAGGCGGCGCTCACCGGATTGCCGTCCACCTTCACGGTGCACTGGCTCCAGGCCGGGGAGATCGTGGCGCCGACGAAAGAGAAGGTGGCGGCATGAAGGTCACCGGAACGTCTGAAAGGGGGTGCGCTGACCACCCGCCCATCCATCACTTCAAGGGGAACACCATGAGAGTCAACGTGTACGCGGAGGAGATGACCGACAAGATCGAGATCATCGCCAAGGAGATCAACGGACAGGAGTTCACGGGACTGCGGTTCTATCTCGAGCTGCCGGTCACGCACGGGCAGATGCAGATCTCCGGGCCGTTCATGCACGGCGCGGACGATAACGACTCGTCGGCCGTCACGTTCTGGGGCAAGCGGGACCTGCGCAACGTGCTGCGCAAGGCGTTGGCGGAGCTGGATGCGCACTACGGCGACGCGGGGGATGGGGCAGCATGAAGACCACCGAGAAGGAAGCGAAGACGAAGTGGTGCCCGTTCACCCGGGTGCTGTTGCCCGTTCATCAGTCCGGCAACCGCATCGGCACCTTCCACAAGCGGATCGCCGACGATGTGGATCGCAAGCACTACGAGGAGCAGGAGGCGGACTGCAAGTGCATCGGCTCCGGGTGCATGGCATGGCGATGGGAGGTGGCGCTGTCCTGCCGCGGTGCGCTTGCCGGACGAGTTGGCACAGGCATCGCCCGAAGTGGAGCCGCCGCGGCCAGGGAACTTTCCGGAATCCTGGCGGTGGAGCCCGTCGGGATCGGAAGTGGGCGAGGCGTGTTGGGTTGAGCCCATCGAGGAGGCCGGGGCGCGAACCCGCGGCTATTGCGGACTCGCATCCACGCCGGGGGTCTATTCATGAGAGCGCGGTCACGGGGACCCCCAGTCTGCCGCCCGAGCTGCAACAGGCCATGACGCACACCACGGACTGCACCTGCGCAGCCTGCATCAAGCTCACCGACATCGCGACAGAGCACCGCCACGACTGCAAGTGCGACATCTGCCTGCGGTGGTGGCAGGTCATGGGCCCGGAACCGGAGGACGACCTCTGACGATCAACGGGCGGTGACGTGCGGTACCCCTTGGCGGGTGGCTCTCAACGCCACTGGCACGCACCGCCCTCCCCTTTTCCAACCACCAAGGAGCACGCAGTGGAAAACATTCCAGCAACCCAAGATCACCGGCTATCGGCAGCTCAGCGAAGAGGAAGTTGCGTTGATGAACGAAGCCAAAGCGCTGGCCGAACAGTGCGGCGCCTTCGTCGAGAAGCTGCGCAAGTACGTCCCCAGCATCGACGCGCCGCACCCCACGTTGGCACCGGGCGGAACGCTCGACCAGCGCTGGATCAGCATCGGCGCGACTCGGTTGCAGCAAGGATTCATGGCGGTGACTAGGGGATCGCGCAACCGACCACCTTCTGACAAACCGAACCTACCAGAGAGGGCTGACCGTGTTACGACCGAGCGGTGACTGGATCGTCTGCACTCGACTTCTGCGAGCGCAGCGGACCCGTGACTGGACGGATCGCGCATCAGCACGGGGTAGAAGCATGGAGTGCGGAGGCTCGCGGGGGCGACCGCACAGCAGCGATGGGCGTGGAGCATCGCCCCGGCCCCGCGTACCGCCCTCACACGCGAGCAGTGCCCGACATAACCCCGGATCGTTCGCCAGATCCACGCCAGCAGTGACCTCCGGGGCGTTGGGTTCAAACCGTGAAGAGACATCATGACCACCGACATCAGCACTGGGGAAATGTTCGAGACCGACGGCTCGTCCGTCGTCGTCCGTCACATGATCGCCAAGATCAACGGCATCGTCCCAAGATCCTGTTCCCCTTCGTGGCGAAACAGGACATCCGGTACTACCTCAACGGGATCAACATCCGGCCCTTGATCGAGGGGGCGTGATGATCTCCGCCTCCGACGGTCACCGGCTCATCGTGGTCCGCGATCCCGAAGGATTCGTGGATCGAGAGATCATCGTCTCCGTCCTGAAGGACGGCCTCAAACAGGCACCGCGGACGGTGAGTTCATCGTGATGAGTGATGGCGCCTCGTGGTGGCAGTCCTCGACGGCTTCGCCGCTGTTCATACAGCCCGGGAACTCATTGATCGACGGCCAGTTCCCCGGTTCGAGGGCATCTTTCGGAACTCGCACCGCTACACGGAGGGAATCCGAGGCGCGTTCAACCGAGCTATCTCCGCGACGCCCTCGCCATCGACACCGGATCAAAAGACACCATCGATTCGATTCTGGACGAACCCCACGACGAGCATTCCCCGCTGATCTTCAAGGTCGACCAGGTCGCGGGCCTGGAAGCGGTGGGCGCCGTGATGTCCCTGCGAGGACAGGCGGACCGGATCCCGACATGGATCCCGATGCCGGGCGACTTCGAGTTGACCAGTGAACTGGACCCGGCGCCGCCGAAGAAGCCGGTGAAGGACACGCCGGTGAACACCGTCGGCAACAACGAGAGCCCGGAATGAACGCCGTGGCCTTGGTCGACTACGCCGAACCGATGTGTGATCTCCAGAACGCGGTCGATCCGTTGACCCGCGCCTTGAGTCTGCACCAGCTCGAGGAGGCAGACGAGATCGCGGCAGCCGCAGCCAGACACATCGCCCGGGTTCGCCACTACATCCGAGAAGCCAAAGGCCGGCCGCATTCCGCGCCGATACCCCTTCGTCGTCGACTCCGAGATAGAGGACTGATATGACCATTACTCGGTACCCACTGGCATGGCCCGCAGCTTGGCGGCGCACCCCTGCGTATCGCCGCATGCGGGCGACGTTCGGTCGCAAGGAAAGAAAGTCGGGGCAGTCCTGGGATTCACGCGTCAGGGTCACCGTGAACGACGCAACCACGAGAGTGCGCGAGGAGTTGAGGCGCCTCGGCGTTGTTCGTGACGACAACATCATCATCAGTACGAATGTCAGGCTGCGGCTCGATGGCCTGCCCCGCTCTGGTGAGCCGGAACCGAATGACCCCGGAGTAGCGGTGTACTGGGAGCGCTCCAACGAGCCGCCGCGCTGCATGGCCATCGATCTGTACGACCGTGTTGCCGACAACCTCGCCGCCGTCGCCGCGACTCTGTACGCAATGCGCGCCATCGAGAGGCACGGTGGCGCCGCCATTCTGGACGGTGCGTTCTCCGGCTTCGCTGCACTCCCTGCGCCGGGACATGCGGCGAGAAGTTGGCGCGAAGTCCTCGGCTTCACCGCAGGCCACACCATCACCCTTGACGATGCCCGCACCGCATATCGCCGACTGGCAACCGAGAACCACCCAGATCACGGCGGAGATCCGGACCGCATGGCGGAGATCAATCGTGCCTGGCAGCAGGCGCAGGAGGCGCTTTGATGAGCGCACCCGACTTTGAAGCCCTGCGCGCACAGCGCAATGCCGCGGTGTACGAGATCTTTAAGCGGTTCGCTGACGAGGAAGGTGTGCCTGTCGATGCACTGCGCACCACCTTCGACGCCAATGCCTGCTATTGCGCCTGCAGCAGTGGCGGTCCTTGCGAGCACACGTGGGACGGGCCGGTCTGGGTCGACGAGGACACCTGGACGGAGAGCGCGACCTGCTCCCGCTGCGGCTGCACCGCTATCGGCCACGACATCAGGGTCGGACCATGATCGCCTCTGACGCCTTGATCCTCTGGCTCGCCAACGGCGAGCGCGGCATCAGCAGCAACACAATGGTCACGCACCTGACCGGCATCAACGCCGTGGGCGATTCTTCACCGTCGCATCCGCGGGACCCCGCCGACCTCCGACGCTGTCGCTTGCTAATGGAACGGGTGCCAGAGATTGCCGAACGGTTCCCTCGCATGGCGTCGCACTCGCTTGAGTGGGCCGCTCTCGTAGCCCGATGGGACGCTCTGTGCCGAATGATGGACGAAGAGGCGCCAAAGTGGAGAGACGGCACCGGGTCTGCATCGCACACGTATGCGCTGATGAGCGAGGTCATTCGCGGAGCGCGGAGTCGGGATTCCTCACGATGAGAATGAACCCGCCTGTAGTGCCGCAAGGCTTTGTGAACGCGCCGGAGCGCGACGAACTGCTGACAGCACTGCGCCTGATTTAGCACGCCACGGCGCCGACGCACGATGACGACGCGCACCATGAGGCGGCGCATGAGATTGCGTCAGAGATTCTTGCGCGCGCTGACGCCGCCGAAGAATGCTGGAAGGAGACCGGACGATGAGCCTTGAAGAAGTGGCGATGGCCGCCGGTGAATTGCTGGAAGTCATGGCGAAGCAAAGCCCCCCGCCCCCCGTTGCTATGGCACAAGGGTCCACAGATTGCGAAGGCGCTCCGCGCCGCCCTGGCCGAGGCGGAGAAGGCGGAGCCGGTGCCGTGGCTGCGGCAGGGTCGCCCGAGCGTTTTGTTTCGTCCGCACCTCAGCATTGATGGCAATGAGTGGTGCGCCCTCTACGGTGACAACCTGCAAGACGGCGTCGCCGGCTTTGGCGACTCGCCCGAAGCCGCAATGCGGGACTTCGACCAAGCATGGGGCAAGAAACTGGGGGTCGGACGATGAGCGATACTCTTGGTGACCGCATGAAGTTGTACGAAGGCATGGAAGCTGGCCGGCGTCTGATGCCGCTGCTGCCGGCCCTGGCCCGCATAGACGGCCGCGCTTTCCACAGCTTCACGCGCGGCATGGATCGCCCCTTCGATGCACGCTTCTCGGCCTGCATGGTGGACACGACCTTGGCGCTGGTGCGGGACACCGGCGCTTGCATGGGCTACACGCAGAGCGACGAAATCACGCTTGCTTGGCACAGCCGCACGACGCAGAGCCAGATTTGGTTCGATGGCCGCGTAGCGAAGATGACCAGCCAGCTTGCCGCCCAGGCCACGCTGATCTTCTACCGCCTGGTACTGGATCGCATGCCCGAGTACGCCGTCCGGCTGCCGACCTTTGATGCCCGCGTGTGGAACGTACCGAGCCGGGCCGAGGGCGCAAACGTGTTTCTGTGGCGTGAGTGGGACGCCACCAAAAACAGCGTGAACATGGCCGCCTCGGCGTACTACAGCCACAAGGCTCTGATTGGCAGGAACAGTCCGCAGAAGCACGACATGCTTCTTGCCAAGGGCGTGAATTGGAACGACTACCCGCCGCTGTTTAAGCGCGGCGCCTACGTGCAGCGGCGCACCGTGGTCAAGCCTTTCAGCGCCGATGAACTGGACCGCCTGCCGCCGAAGCACGAGGCCCGCACGAACCCAGCGCTGGTGGTTGAGCGTTCGGTGTGCAGCGTGCTGGACATGCCGCCTCTGGGCTCGGTGACGAACCGCGAGGCTGTCATCTTCGATGGCGCACTGCCGGAGCTGGAGACGGCGCATCTGGACTCGGTAATCGCCTGTCTCGAAGACGACGCGGCGTTCCTTCGCAATCAGATCGCCGACAGCGAGATAGCCACCAACATGGAGAAGGCAGCAAAGCTGCTACGCGCGCCAAGGGGCGAGGATGAGCGCCGACGATCTGCTCTTACTCTGCCGAGAGGCAACGCAGTTGCTGACCCAGATCACGGCGCCGTGTAACGACGGCCACGACTGGGAGAGCGACGGCGGGCGGTCATGCCCGACCGGATGCGAGATGTGCTCGCAGACGGTGTACCGGTGTCGTCGGTGCGGAGCGTACGACTACGGGGACGACAAGAACGGCCCCGGAATGCTGGACTGCAAGAGAATTTGTGGCGAGAGCCTGACCGGGTGGCAGGAAGGGCGGATGGATTACGCCTTCTGGCACCGCGGCAGGGGGTGAGCATGGCTGAGAACACCAAGATCGAGTGGGCCGACATGACGTTCAACCCGTGGATCGGTTGCACGAGGGTGAGCCCAGGCTGCGACCACTGCTATGCCGAGGCGCATGCGTCGCGATTCGGAACAGCAGAGTGGGGGGCGGGGAAGCCGCGCCACCTCACCAGCGCGGCGAACTGGAAGCAGCCGTTGAAGTGGGACGCGCGGGCCGAGCGCGAGGGACGCCGCTTCCGCGTCTTCTGTTCGAGTTGGCCGATGTGTTCGACAACGAAGTGCCGACCGACTGGCGCCACGGCGTTTACGCGCTGGTGAGCGCACGCCACAGTTGGACTGGTTACTGTTGACGAAGCGGATCGGCAACGCCGGGCGATGCTGAACGACTACAACTTCTGGCGATGGGACGAGGCGCCGCTTCCGAACGTCTGGCTCGGTGCCACGGTGGTCAATCAGGCCGAGGCTGACCGCGACATCCCGAAGCTGCTTTCGATACCAGCCGCACGCAGGTTCTTGAGCATCGAGCCGATGCTCGGGCCAGTGGAACTGTCCAACGTTACCCGTCGATCTGATTGCGTGTCGGTGCTTGGGAGTCCCGCCATGCAAGGCATCGACTGGGTCATCGTCGGGGGCGAGAGCGGTCCGCACGCGAGGCCTATGCACCCGGACTGGGTGCGGTCACTGCGGGATCAGTGCGGCACCGCAGGCGTGCCGTTCTTCTTCAAACAGTGGGGCGAGTACACGTACCACTACGACCGGGACCACTACGACCCCGACTGGGAACGGTGCGACAAGGTTGCCATGTATCCCGGACGCTGGATCAACGCGGAAGGCGGGCACGGCTTCCATGGGAAACGGGTGCACTACGCGCACCGCGTCGGCAAGAAAGCCGCCGGCCGCCTGCTCGATGGCCGAACGTGGGACGAGGTGCCGGGGTAGCCGATGGTCGACGTGATCGAGATCGGTGACTGCCGAGACATCATGCAACGCTGGATCACCGATGGTGTCCGCGTGCAGATGTGCGTGACCTCGCCGCCGTACTGGGGGCTGCGCGACTACGGTGTCGCGGAGCAGATCGGGCTGGAGAGGACGTTCCCAGAGTTCGTCTCCAAGATGGTCGACGTGTTCCGCCTCGTGCGTGCACTTCTTGCTGACGATGGAACGCTGTGGCTGAACCTGGGAGACAGCTACGCAGGATCGTGGGGTGCGCAAGCACGGCAAGGCGCATCCGGAGAAATGGCGAGCAGATCAATCGTCTCGGCCCGGCAGACTGCGGCCGCACAGAAGCGCTCAGCCGGAACTGGCAACGTCGCCCGCGCCCGGGTGCAAGGCGAAGGACCTCATCGGCATCCCGTGGCGCACCGCCCTGGCTCTCCAGGACGACGGCTGGTGGTTGCGTCAGGACATCATCTGGTCGAAACCGAATCCGATGCCGGAGAGCGTGCGCGACCGCTGCACGAAGGCCCACGAGTACCTGTTTCTGATGAGCCGGAGTGATCGGTACTACTGGGACCACGACGCCATTCAGGAGCCATCAACGCCGGGCACCGACGAACGATACGAACGCGGGCGTTCGGACAATCATAAATGGGCGGATGGTGGGCCCGGTGGCCAGACCATCGCCAAGACCTTTGACCACATGAGCCGCAGCGGCAACAAGGAACGAAAGCCCGGATCAGCGCGAGGATGCCCGGAGGGATCGGGTTCTAACGTGTGCGGTTCGGTGCCATGGGAAGGATCGACCCGAAATCCGCGCTCGGTGTGGACCATCCCGACGCAACCCTACAAGGGCTCGCACTTCGCCACGTTCCCGGAGGCCCTGGTTGAGCGCTGCATCCTGGCCGGCAGCCGTCCCGGTGACGTGGTCTTCGATCCGTTCGTGGGATCCGGGGACCGTGGCCCGGGTGGCGCACCGCCTGGGACGACGCTACCTCGGCTGCGAACTCAATCCCAAGTACGCCTCCCTCCACCAGGGCAGGCTCGAAGGGCAGACCGCCGGAATTGGACTGTGAAAGATGAAGAAGGTCACGTCACACATCATTCAGACCCCTCCCCTCGCGGTCGACAAGAGGAACGCGGCCGCAGCTATCGGCGTCTCCGAGACGACGCTGGACCTGCTGGTGCGCTCCGGCGAACTTCCGCCGCCGAGGAAGCTCAGCGCGAATCGTGTCGGGTGGCTATGGCGTGAACTGCAGCAGTTCGTGGAGTCCAGGCCGGTCAGTGATCTGGCGCCTGGGCCGGGGCGGACAAAGTCTCAAGATGAGCCGACACCCGCCTGAGCCATTCCAGCCGCTCCACGTCGTAGCGATGCCTGTTGTACACCCCCACGATGCCGGGCTGAACATGCCCCAGGATCGCCTCGGCGATCTCGTTCGGGCATCCCAGCTGGGCGAGTAACGTCCGCCCGGTGCGCCGCAGATCGTGCGGCGTCCAGTCTGCGATCTCCAGGCGCGGTCGCTGCCAGTCCGGGTATTCCGTCGTCGTCGGTCGGTGCGCCCACACGGCGAGCGGGATGGCGTTCTGGCGGATGTGCTTCCCCTCTATCGGCGACGGAAACAGATAGGGCCCCGTCACCGCGGCGAGCCGACGTCGCACCACCGTCTCCGCCCTCCCCAACAACGGCACCCTGAGATCGTGCGCCGTGGCCACGTTGCGGGTTTTCAGGCGTTCGGCGGGAACGGTCCACCACAGCACGTCGCCCTCGCCCCGGATCTCGCTGCGGCGCATGCCGACAATCTCCGCGCCACGGCAGCAGGTCCACAGGTAGAGAATCAGCACGTCCGAAACATCGCGGGAGAAGTTGGGGATGAACGGGATCAGGATCCGCAGCTCGTCGGCGGACAGCACCCGCTTCGATTTCACCCGCTGACCGCGAACCTCGCGGCCACGGGACGGGAGCCCGGCCCGGTGCACCTGCCGCCACCAGTTCGGGACGTCCGGCGGCAACCGCCCGGAATCCAGCGCGCGGTCCCAGACGGCGGCCAGCAGTCGCTTCAGCCGGACCGCCTGGGCCGGGGCCTTCCTGATGCCCTCGATCAGGTCGAAGGCATCGGCACGATTGATGGTGGCGGCGGGACGGTCGAGGATGGGGCGGTATCGACGGCGAGCTGGCGCCGCATCTCGGTGAAGGTCCTGGGGTGACCCTGCCCTCGTGGGCATCGAGGAATTCCCGGATCGCGTCACGGACAAGATAGCGGTCGGAGTGACGGTCCGTGGCAGACTGGCGCCGTTCCTCCCGCTGCTCGAGCGCGGGATCGGTACCGGCGGTGCGGAGGGCCTGGACTCGCTCCCAGGCAGCCAGGGCGGCAGGCAAGCCCATGGCGGGCCAATGGCCGAGGCGTAGCTGGCGCATCCGTCCATCCACGGGGGAGCGGTAGCGGTACGTCCAGGTCCGTTTCGAAGCAGTGGCCACCAGCCGCAGCCCGGGGGCGCCGTCGATGGGGAGATGGTCGCCAGGCGCGAGCGCCTTCGCCTTCCTTGGATCGAACACAGGGAAAACCTACGCAGGTGAAAAAACCTACGCAGATCCTACGCCAAAAACCCGAGCGGGGACGGGTGCGGGCGGGTGCGGACGGATAGTTTCTGCGTAGGTTTCACTCTGCGGACGCTGATTCTCGAAGGTCAGATCCCGCCCATGCACAGATACTTCAGTTCGAGAAAGTCCTCGATCCCGTACTTCGAGCCTTCGCGGCCCAACCCGGACTGCTTGACGCCGCCGAAAGGGCCCACCTCATTGGAGATGATCCCGACGTTGATGCCCACAATGCCCGACTCGATGCCTTCGGCGATCCGCCACACGCGGCCCATGTCCCGGGCGTAGAAGTAGGACGCCAGGCCGAACTCGGTGTCGTTGGCCAGGGCCAGCGCCTCGGCCTCGGTCTTGAACTTGAACACCGGAGCCACGGGACCGAAGGTTTCTTCGCGCGCCACCTTCATCTCCGGCGTTACATTGGCGATCACTGTGGGTTCGTAGAAAAGCCCGCCCAAGGCGTGCCGCTGGCCGCCCACGATGACCTTGCCGCCCTTCTCCACCGCATCGGACACGTGTTCTTCCACCTTGGCGACCGCAGCCTCATCGATCAGGGGACCGGTCGTGACGCCTGCCTCGGCGCCATTGCCGACCTTGAGAGATGCTTTCACCTTGGCTGCAAGCTTTTCCACGAAGGCGTCGTACACGCCCTCCTGCACGATCAGCCGGTTGGCGCACACGCAGGTCTGTCCGGCATTGCGGTACTTCGACGCCATCGCGCCTTCCACCGCCGCGTCCAGATCGGCGTCGTCGAACACCAGGAACGGCGCGTTGCCTCCCAGCTCCAGCGACATCTTCTTGATGGTTTCGGCGCACTGGGCCATCAGCTTGCGTCCCACCTCGGTGGATCCGGTGAACGTGAGTTTGCGCACGATCGGGCTCGAGGTCATCTCGCCGCCGATCTCGGCGGAACTGCCCGTGACGACACTGAACACGCCCGCCGGAATGCCGGCGCGGTCCGCGAGTTCCGCCAGAGCCAGAGCCGAGAACGGCGTCTGCGTGGCCGGCTTCAGCACCATCACGCATCCGCCGCCAGAGCCGGACCGGCCTTGCGAGTGATCATGGCCGCCGGGAAATTCCAGGGAGTGATGGCTGCACACCTCCCACGGGCTGCTTCAGCACCACGATGCGTTTGTCGCCCTGGGGGTGCGGCATGACGTCGCCGTAGATCCGCTTGCCTTCTTCGGCGAACCATTCGATGAACGATGCCGCATAGACGATCTCGCCCTTGGCCTCTGCCAGTGGCTTGCCCTGCTCCGCTGTCATGATGGCGGCCAGGTCGTCCTGGTGGGCCATCATTAGGTCGAACCACTTGCGCAGGACCGCGGCCCGCTCCTTGCCTGTCTTCGCCCGCCATCCTCGCCAGGCCTTGTCGGCGGCCTCGATGGCTCGGCGCGTCTCGGCAGCGCCCATGCGGGGAATTGTGCCGAGCAGCGCGCCGTTGGCGGGGTTGACGACCGGGATGGTCGCGCCGGAATCCGCATCCACCCACCGGCCGTCCACGTAACACTGCTGACGCAGCAACGAAGGATCCTTCAACGCCAGTGTCTGGCGGGTCATAGGTGCATTCATGTCCCTCTCCTGTGGAATGGACGCCGGGGTTCCGGTGTCAGAACGTGCTGGGTAGGCACCGCCGTCGATCAGGAAGTTCTGTCCGGTGATATAGGACGCATGCGAACTGCAGATGTAGGCGCACATCGCACCGAACTCGTCCGGGCTGCCGAACCGGCCGGCCGGAATCGTCTTGAGCCGCGTGTTCTTGGCATCGTCGACCGAGATCTTGTTCGTCTTCGCCATGGCTTCGATGCGCGAGAACATGGTGTCCGTGGCGAAGAGGCCGGGCAGGAGGTTGTTGATGGTGACGTTGTGCTGGATCGTCTTGCGGGACAGTCCGGCCACGAAGCCGGTCAGTCCGGTGCGTGCGCCGTTGGACAGCCCCAGGATGTCGATGGGAGCTTTCACCGCGCTGGAGGTGATGTTCACGATGCGGCCGGAAGCCTCGCGAGATCATCCCGTCCACGGTGAGACGGATGAGTTCGATGGGCGTGAGCATGTTCGCGTCGAGCGCCGCGATCCATGTGTCGCGATTCCAGTCACGGAAGTCTCCGGCAGGCGGGCCTCCGGCGTTGTTGATGAGGATGTCGGGAGCGGGACAGGCATCGAGCGCCGCCTGCCGGCCCTCGGGTTTGGTGATGTCGGCGGAGATGACTTGAACGGCTGTTCCGGTCGCGGCCCGGATCTCGGCAGCCGTCTGTTCCAGTGCCTCCTTGCCCCGGGCAATGATGGTGAGTTCAACACCTTCACGGGCGAGCGCAAGTGCGCATCCCTTCCCCAAACCCTTGCTGCCCGCACAGACGATCGCTTTCCTGCCCTTGATTCCCAGATCCACGTTCCGTTCTCCTGCGAAGAAGCGCACCCGTCAAGGGCGCACGTGTCGCTAAATCGCGACTGAAAAGGGCCGTAATGCTGACCCAACGACAAGGGGTTTGCAAACTTTCGATGGTTATAATCCGACCGTTCATGCGTCGCGACAATCCTTGCTCCAGCGCTCCCGGCCCGGCCCCGCTCCGGCGTCTCGGGTGCGCCTTCCTGCTCCTCGCGGTGACCGGGTGCGCGTCCCCTGGCGCCCGCATCGCCGGGGAGACCCGCTGGAGCCCATGAACCGGGCGGTCTACAAGCTCAACGACGTGGCGGACCGGTACGTCGCGAAACCGATTGCCCGTACCTATGACACGCTGGTACCGGAATTCATCCGCACCGGCGTGCGGAACTTCTTCAACAACGTGGACGACGTGTTCGTCGTCGCCAATGACCTGCTTCAAGGCAAGATGACGCAGGCATCCCAGGACAGCGTGCGGCTCGTATCCAACACCATCTTCGGCGGCCTCGGTCTGGTGGATGTCGCCAGCAAGCGCGGTCTCTACAAGAACAACGAGGACTTCGGCCAGACGCTGGGACGGTGGGGCGTCGGTGGCGGCCCGTTCCTCATGCTCCCGGTTCTGGGCCCCAGCAATTTTCGCGATCTGGGAGGCTACGCCGTCTATACCCAGGCCGACCTCGTATGGCGGGTGAACGACGTGCCGTCGCGCTACACATTGGTCGGCTTGCGGGCGGTGAATACGCGCGCGTCGCTGCTCCGGGTGGAAAAGGTGCTGGACGAAGCAGCGGTGGATCGCTACAGCTTCCTGCGGGATGCCTATCTGCAGCGCCGGCTCAATCTCATCTACGACGGCAATCCGCCGCGCAGCCGCACGCAACTCGACGACCCCGACGATCTCGAAGATCCCGGCGAAGGGTCAGCCGACGATCCGAAATCGCCGGATCGTCGCCCGACCCTCGCTTCGCGGATCGAGCATGCTCAGACCGGGGAGATCCGCGCGATCCGCCAGCATCGGTGGATGGACTGGTTGCGGAAATCCTCCGGAATCGTCTTGAGCGAGATGTCCGATACATCGAAACCCGGCATGGTTGCCTCGAATCGAAATCCGCGAAGGTTCGTGGAGAAGTACGATCTCTCCGTCCGCCGCCAGCACCCCGGCGCAGGCGAGCAGCAAAGGCTCGATGGTCGCGCTGGACGTCGAAGACGCCGTCCATCCGCTTCGAATTGGAGAATACCGGGGATCCAGACGATCAGGTCGAAACGTTCTCCGGCTTCCCGCGCCATCTCCAGCCACCGGCGCACGTCCTCCCGCTCGAATCGGTGCTGTTCTCCGGAGAGCCCGTTGAGCGCGAAATTGCGCCGGGCCCACTCGAGATAGGTATTCGAGAGATCCACGCTGGTCGTTGCGCGCGCCCCGCCGGCGGCGGCGAAGACACTGAAGCTACCCGTGTAGGAGAAAAGATTGAGCACCGCCTTGCCATCGGCGAGCGCCCGCACCCGCGAGCGGAGGGGGCGATGGTCCAGAAACAGCCCCGTATCCACGTAGGTCTCGAGGTCCACGAGAAACCTGAGCCCGCTCTCCTGCACTTCGAACTCCGTCCGGCGACCGCCTTGCCTCTCGTGCTGCTCGACCCGCCGGTCCACCTTGAGGCGTACCCGGGCCGTGACGTCGGTACGCGGGAGACCCAGCGCGCGGGCCGTCCGTTGCGCCACTTCTTCCAGCCAGTCGTCCGAGACGTCCTCGCGGACTCGCGCATATTGCTGAAGCAGCGCGCGCGGCCCGTACACGTCCACGACAAAGGCGAGCTCCGGAATGTCGCGGTCGTACACGCGGAAGCAGTCGGTCGGGAACTGCCTGGCCCACTTGCGCAGGTGCCGGAATCGCCGCGTGACACGGTTCTCGAAGGCATCGAGCAACTGCGCGGGATCTGCCATCAGCCCGCCTTCGCCGCGCGCCCGCGCGTCGTCAGAAAGATGCCGCCGAAGATGAGCGCCATCCCGGCAAAGTGGAAGGCTCGCGGAGGTTCGTCCAATACCAGCGTCGAAAGGATGATCCCGAACACGGGCACCAGGTGCACGAAGATGCCCGCGCGCGTCGGCCCCACCGCGCTCACCCCGCGGTTGTAGCAGACGAACGCCACCACGGATGGAAACACGCCGTAGTACGCCAGGGTCGCGGCGGTCGTGGTGGACAACGAGAACCGGGCGCCGCCCGCGAGCTCGAATGCGTACCAGAAGGCCAGCATGGGCCAGCCGAACACGAGGATGGTCGCAAGGAAGGTCAACATTCCCATGCCGCCGGGACGGAAGCGCAGCAGCACCGTGTGCAGCGCCCACAGCACCATGGCGATCAGAAGCCAGACATCGCCGCGATTGAAATCCAGTGCCTGGAGCGCCTGCATGTCGCCTTTCGCCACGATCACGACCACGCCCAGCAAAGAGGACAGGATGCCGATCATCTGCCGCGCGGTCGTGCGCTCACGCAGCAAGACCCAGGCGATCGGCGGAATGAAGACAGGCACCACCGAATTGAACAAGGTCGCATTGGTGGCCGTGGTCATGGTGAGTGCGATGTAGCACATCGTGTTGAACAGGCCGATACCGACCAGACCCAGCAGGGTCAGCACCGCCATGCCCGCGCAATGTCGGCGCGTTTCGACCACACATCACGATAGGTGAACGGAAGGATGAGCAGGAAGGCGATGGTCCAGCGCCAGAACGACATGGCCACCGGCGGAATCTCCGCCCGCATGGCTCGCCCGACGACCAGATTCCCCGCCCATAGCATGCTCGCCACGCAGAGCAGCACGTAGGGAGACCGCCAACCCGCAGCCGGCGGCGTCGACATCAGTTCAGTCGCGCCGCGGCCTTGCGCATATCCAGCACGCGCGTGCGGATCTTCGATGCATCCGTCGCCTCCGGTTCCTGGCGCAGGTAGGCCTCGAAGTCGTGCAGCGCGGCACGGAAGCACTCCAGTTCCTGATAGACGAGCCCCCTGTCCCGAAGCTCCTGGGGCGTGTCGGGCACAACCTGCACCAGCCATTCGATCACGGTCAGTGCGTGGCTCCAGTCCTTCGCCTTGAGAAAGATCGCCTTGAGATTGCGCAGCATGCGGGCGACGATCTCGCGGGCATCGGCCGTTTCAAGATACTCGGCCACGGAATCGAGCTTGACCGATGTGCCTTCGGACAGCTGCAGCCGCTCGTGCAGATCTTCCATCGATAGAGAGACGCCGCGGTGGTAGGCATCGATCACCACCATGCCGCCCTCCACGTGGCACTTCACGAGGAAGTGGCCGGGGAAGGAGATCCCTTCCATTTCGAGGCCCAGTGTGCGACCCAGCCGGATGTAGAGAATGGACAGCGTGATGGGAATGCCGCACTTGCGCTCCAGCACGTCGTTCAGATAGCTGTTGCGCGGATCGTAGTATTCCCCCGTCTCGGGCCCGTAACCCAGTTCTCCGTAGAGATAGTCGTTGAGCTCGGCCAAACGCTGCTCCACCGTACTATCCGCCTCGAGGCGCTGGCGGACCGTTTCTGCCATGGCGTCGATTCTGGTCAGTTCGCGCACGACGTCGAGTTCCGGGTATTGCGTCCGCGCAATCAGCAGCGCCGCCTCGGCGAGATCGGCGGTATCGTCCGGCGAATCGATGAGATCCAGCAACCGCTGCGGTACGGGGACAAGCATCAGCAGGAACCTACCGGCGTGTCGTCGGTGTTCCAGGTCGCGGTGCCAGCAGAGCCGCCACCGGTCGCCGGGGCGCATTGCGCGCGGTGGTCGTGGCCCTTGCCGCGGGCGCGGGCGACGCCGGGCTGGCCGCCGGAGAACCGGCGCGCGGCTCGTACGGCTGCTGAAAGAACGGATCCTCGGGGACCTTGGACCGGGGAACCGGCGAACGCGGCGAGTCCGCCCGCGACTCGGAACGCGAGTCCGGGCGGGAGCCCCCTCCACCGCCGGGACGCTCCTGACGGCGCGTGGCGGCGGAACCGTCGAATCCGTCCAGGTGACGCTCCGGAATCTTGGTCTTCAGCAACTTCTCGATGCGTTCCAGGAGTTCCTGCTCTTCGCGGCTCACGAGCGATATCGCCTCGCCAGCCTGGCCTGCACGGCCGGTTCTTCCGATCCGGTGGACGTAGTCTTCGGGCGTATGCGGCAGCTCGAAGTTGATCACACACGGCAGTTGTTCGATGTCCAGGCCCCGGGCGGCGATGTCGGTCGCGACCAGAACACGGACCTTGCCGTCCTTGAAGTCCTGCAGGGCCTCCATCCGCTCGGCCTGCGTGCGATTGCTGTGAATCGCCGTCGCATTGAGGCCGTCCCGCACGAGCTGGTGCGCGAGGCGGTTCGCCCCGAAGCGGGTCCGAACGAAGACCAGCACCTGCCTCAGTTCGAGATGATTGACGAGCCGGGCAAGCATTTCCCGCTTGGCAGACTCCTGCACCCGGTAGACCGAGTGAGTCACGGTCTCGGTCACGGAATTGCGACGGGCGACCTCGACCAGGATCGGATCGTTCAACAGTCCGTCAGCGAGCTTGCGGATCTCTTCGGAGAAGGTGGCCGAGAACAGGAGGTTCTGTCGAGCCTTGGGCAGGAGAGACAGGATTCGCTTGAGGTCGGGCATGAACCCCATGTCGAGCATCCGGTCCGCCTCGTCCAGGATCAGGAACTCCACCTGTCCCAGTTGCACGGTCTTCTGCTGCACGTGGTCCAGCAAGCGTCCGGGCGTGGCCACGAGAATCTCGACACCTGCCCGGAGGTCCTGATCTGGGGATCGATATCCACCCCGCCGAACACGACGGTGCTGCGCAGAGAAAGGTACTTGCCGTATGCGCGGACGCTTTCCCAGACCTGGGCCGCGAGTTCGCGCGTGGGTGTGAGGATCAGCGCCCGGACCGGATGCCGGGCCGGCGACATGCTGGTATTGCCGTATCCCTTCAACCGCTGCAGGAGCGGAAGCGTGAACCCGGCCGTCTTGCCCGTGCCCGTCTGGGCTGCGCCCATGACATCCTTTCCCATCATGATGGGTGGAATCGCTTTCGCCTGGATCGGCGTGGGCTCGGTGTAGCCCTGGTCTTCAATGGCTCGCAGCAGCTCGTCTGCGAGTCCGAGTTCCTTGAACTGCATGCAGGGGAGGTCTCTACTCGACGAAAGGCGGGTCGGACCTCGCCGCGACGGGGCGGGGCCGGAAAGGGAACAGCATTCGAACGCTCATTCGAACAAGATGTTACCCCCACGGATGACCGCGGACAAAGCATTTCGTTCAGTGCGGCTGTTGCATTTGCCGCCGCGGCGGTCCTTTTCCTCAAGTGTCTCGCGCTACCGCTTCCCGGTAGGCATGCCATGAGGCGTGCCCGATCAGAGGTCCGGTGATGACCAGTCCCAGATACCACGTGAAGATCCCCGCGCCGATCAGAAGAACGATCAACCCAGCCCACAGCAGCATGACCCTGAAGTTGCTGCGCAGGACGTTGAAGCTGGTGATCATGGCTGTCAGGGTGTCCATGCCGTGCCAGTCGAGGAGCATGGGGACCGAGACCACGCTCGTGGCGAACACCAACAGTGCAAAGCCCAAGCCGGCAGCGCAGTACGCGGCCATGAAGACCCACCCTTCGGGGGTGGAGGCCAGTTGCGCGAGCAGCCCGCCTTCGTAGGGAAGTTCGCCCGTGAAGAATAGGGCGACCACCACCACGGACACCCGCACCCACACCGCCAGCAACAGCGCCAGGATCAGCGCGTAGAAACCGATGGCCGGGGCATTGGCCTGCCACGCCACCAGCGTATGTGAGAACTTGAGCGGCCTGCCCTGCTCGCGCGTGCGGCTGATGTCGTACAGGCCGATGGCCAGAAACGGTGCGACGAGCAGGAACCCTGTCACCAATGCCAGCTCCAGGGCGGCCACACCGACGAAGCTCTGCAGAAGCAGCCCCATGATGGCGAACACCCCGCCATAGAAGAGGCTGGGCCCGGGCGCGGCCTTCATGTCGGCCACCGCCTTGTGAACCCATCGCCATGGCGCTCCCGAGGCGACCTGCCGGACCTTCGGAACGCTGATGTTGTCCCGTTCGGACAATTCGCTCGGCTGGCTCATCACCCCTCCCCTTTGTCTGGCGGGATATTGCGGCGGATAAGGCGGCCGATCAAGCTCGGGCGCGTTCCTCCAGATCCTGCCACTGCGCATAGGCTTCCGCGATCTCGCGCTCCAGCTGGGCATAGCGTTCCTGGGACTGCTTCACCCGCCCTGGGTCCGTCCGGTAGACCTCGCCATCTGCCAGCACCGTGGAGAGCTCGGCCAGCTCGCTTTCCATGGATTCGATGCGTCCCGGCAGTGCCTCCAGGTCTTTCTTTTCCTTGAAGCCCAGCCCGGACCTGGCTTGACGGGGCCGAGTCTGCCTTTCGGCTTTCTGCACCTCAGCGGCCGGAATCCTCTCCACCGGCGCGGGGCGCTGCCGGAGCCAGTCGTCGTAGCCCCCCACGTATTCCTTCAAGGCTCCGTCGCCTTCGAATGCAATGACTTCCGTGACCGTGTTGTCGAGGAACTCCCGGTCATGGCTCACCAGAAGAACCGTGCCCTCGTACTCCGCGACGAGCGCCTCGAGCAGTTCCAGCGTCTCGATGTCGAGATCGTTCGTCGGTTCGTCCAGCACCAGCACGTTCGCCGGGCGGGCGAACAGGCGGGCGAGCAACAGGCGGTTGCGCTCCCCTCCGCTCAGCGACTTCACGGGCGATCGAGCGCGCTGCGGCGCGAACAGGAACTCGCCCAGATAGCTCATCACGTGCTTCCTGGTCTTGCCGATTTCGATCCAGTCCGAGCCGGGGCTGATGACGTCGGCCACGCTCGCCTCAGGATCGAGTTGTGCCCGGAACTGATCGAAATAGGCGACCGACAACCGGGTGCCATGGCGCACGTGTCCGGAGTCCGGTTCGATCTCCCCCAGCAGCAGCTTGATGAAGGTGCTCTTCCCTGCGCCGTTGGGCCCCACCAGGCCAATCCGGTCTCCCCGCATGATCCGGCCGCTGAAGTCGCGCACCACCACGCGGTCACCGAACGCCTTGCCGACGTGCTCGAACTCCGCGACGAGCTTTCCGGAGCGTTCGCCTTCGTCCAGTGCGAGCGTGACCTTGCCCATGCGTTCCCGCCGCTCGGCCCGGGAGATGCGCAGCCCCTCCAGCCGCCGCACCCGGCCTTCGTTTCGCGTGCGCCGCGCTTCCACGCCCTTGCGGATCCACGCTTCCTCCTGCGCAAGGACCTTGTCGAACTTGGCGTTCTCGATCTCTTCCTGCTCGAGCATCTGTTCCTTGCGCTGGCGATACTCCGAGAATCTGCAATCGAAAACACGCAGCCGGCCACGGTCGAGTTCCAGGATCCTCGTCGCCACCTTGTCCAGAAAGCGCCGGTCATGGGTGACGACCAGCACGGCACCGTTGAACTCCTGCAGCACGCCTTCCAGCCACTCGATGGACTGGATGTCCAGATGATTCGTCGGTTCGTCGAGCAGCAGCAGATCGGGTCCCAGCACCAGCGCCCGCCAGTGCCACCCGCTTCCGCTGACCACCCGACAACGTCTCGGTGGCGACATCCGCGTCCAGTTCCAGTCTCGAAATCGTCGCCTCGACCTTCGCCTTCAGACTCCAGCCATCGCCGGCTTCCAGCACCGACTGGATCTCGGCAAGGCGCTCCAGGACCGCACCAATGTCATCGCCCGCCGTGGACGCTCGATGGGCCAACTCGTGGTACTCCGTGATCGCCGTGCGCACGGCACCCGACCGCTCCGCGACGGGCTCGAGCACGGGGCTCCCGGCGGCGATTTCGGGCTCCTGGGGGACCCATGCGATACGAGCCTCCGGCGAACGCCAGATCTCGCCGTCGTCGGGCGGTTGCAATCCGGCAACCACCCGCATGAGCGTGGACTTCCCGGTGCCATTGCGGCCGATCAGTCCAAACCGGTCGCCACGGTCGACGACGAGGTCCAGGTGGTCGAGGAGCGGCACATGGCCGTAGGCTTGAGAGATTCCGGTAAGCGTGAGGATCGGCATGTCAGTCGGTGGGACGCCAATGGCGCCCGGAGAGATTCATGGAAGACAGGCGCCAGAGGTCGGGCCCGGATGCACCCGGCCAGCGCCGGCGTGAGCGACGGCCCGTCAGGGCGTTTTCTTCGGCTGCCTGCAGCAACGCGACGGGTTGAATCGAGAGGGTGTGCGCCTGTGTCCCGAACCACAATTGACCATCCTGGATCGTGCACTGAAAGCCGCCATGTTTCTCTCGGCCAGCGCCGCCATGGCCTGAGTCGCCTCGGGCGGGATGTTGATCACGGAAAGGTTTGACACTCGGCTCAGGTCACCGCCGTTCTGCCGCCACCAGACATCCACGCCCCGTCCACCGTAGGTATACACGCGCACCCTGGGGGAACGTCCCGACGCCTTGCGCAGCCGCTTGGGATCCGGCAACCCGACGTCGATCCACTGCTCGATCGCACCGGTGTAGTCGCGCCAGAGATCCGGCTCTTCGTCGGTGCTGAGCCCCTTGCCGAATTCGAGTCGTTCGCCGGCGTTGAGCGCAAAGGCAAGGATGCGCACCATCATGCGCTCGTCCGTTTCGGACGGATGCCGCGCCACCGTCAGGGAATACGTGCCGTAGTGCTGCCGGTCGAGGTCCGACACCTGCAGATCGGCCTTGAAGATCGTCGATTTGAGAGCCATGACGCATGATAGGCGATGGAGCCTTGCGCGTCTCGGCTACAATCCTCGACCTCGCGCCCCGGTAGCTCAGTGGATAGAGCAACCCCCTCCTAAGGGGTAGGTCGCACGTTCGATTCGTGTTCGGGGCGCCAAGTAGAACAAGGGCTTATCCCTTTGTCCCACGTCACCCGAGAGCCTTCCATCACACACCCATCACACTTGGGGTGTGACATGGCAAGCATCAGGCAGATGGCAAGTGGTAAGTGGCAAGCTCAGGTCCGTCGTCGCGGCATCAAACCCGTCGTTCGCAGTTTCGGAAACAAGACGGATGCAACCCGCTGGGCTCGGCAACTAGAGGCCGAACTAGACCGGGGTGTGTTCGTGGACCGTTCAGAGGCGGAACGGACTTCCCTCGCAGTTCTAATCGACCGTTATCTTGCCGAGGTGACCCCCGCGAAGAAATCCGCCTCCCGGGAACGTCTCACCCTTAGTGCCCTGCGCAATCAGTTCGGCGCGTTCTCACCGGTGACGCTGCGCCCCACGCACATATCTGAGTACCGGGACGCCCGTATCGCGGCCGGACTGGCAGGGGCGACCGTCGTGAAGGAACTCAATACGCTGTCGCACGTGCTGGACGTTGCCATCAAGGACTGGGGCATCGCGCTGCCGATGAATCCGGCCAAGCAGGTCCGCCGCCCTCAGGTTGCCCGGGGCCGTGACCGGCGACTGATGCCCGGTGAAGAGGAACGCTTGCTGGCTGCATGCGGTGCTAGCCGTGCGCCAATGCTTGCGTCTGCCGTTCAAGTCGCTCTCGAAACGGGCATGCGGATGGGGGAAATTCTGGCTCTTGACTGGCGCCATATCGACTTGGCGAGCCGCGTCGCCACTCTGATTGCCACTAAAAACGGAGAGGTCCGCCAAGTGCCACTTTCGACGGCCGCAGCGACGAGCATTTCACGTCTTCCACGCAACCTCACCGACTCGCGCGTGTTCTGGACGTGGGCGCGGGCAGACAGCTTGGAAAACGCTTGGCGACGGGCCGTCAGTGCAGCGGGCTTGGTTAATTTTCGATTCCACGACCTACGCCACGAAGCCGTTTCCCGACTTTTCGAGCGCGGGTTCAATCCTATGGAAGTGGCGTCCATCAGTGGTCACAAGACACTACAGATGCTTAAGAGGTACACGCACCTCAAGGCGCATGAACTGGTGAAAAAACTAGCCTAAGGCAACTGACCAAGCGCCAGACTAGGCCGACGGGCCGAAAAGCGGGACACCTTCGCCCGCCTGTCTGGGGCTCCCGACGAAGGACGCACCAGAAGGAATGCGCATGGGAAAGGCTCGTGAAACCCGTTGGCAGAAATGGCAGCTCATGCGGGAGGTCAAGGTTTGGGAGGCTGTCGGACTGTCCCTGAACGTCGAGCCGCAGTCGATGGAGGCGGACCGAGATGGCTGGATGGCGGCGGGGTCCGGCCGCCACCCATTCCGAGAAGGCGATGAATTCGATGACCGAGTTACAGTGCTTCTTTCTCATCTGAGCGACCCGACGCACTTCTCCGCAAGCGCTCTTTCTCTGTCCTACCCGTATCTGCATGGCGTGCGGCTTTCTGAGTTCGCTACATGGGCGACCCGGGTAGCGGCTTGGTCAGTTCCACCAGAACTGGCCGCACTCGCCACAGAGCCGCCGATTGCTGGCTCCAATCAAAGACCGCCGCCCCAACAACGGTATCAGGAGGAGTTACTCCTAGAAGCCATACGCGCCCTCGGGTTCGACCCAACCTCCCTCCCGGAAGAGTAAGGGCGGGCAGCCTGGAGTGAAGGCAGAGGTACGCAGCGCGTGAACCTGTCGACTGGGGTGTTCAATAAGGCGTGGGAACGGCTGCGAAACTCGGAAGAGATACGAGACGCCTAGTAAAGGGCGCTCCTCCCCCATGCCCTACCCCAAATTGGGGGAACACCCCCCTTGCGGGGAGGATAGTTGGAGAAGTTAGATGCGTTCCTCGCCGTGTAGACGGCTTCCCTTGGAGCGCATCCCATGCCTTCTATCCCCCCGGTCTTAGCCGAGATTGCTGCCGGCCGCGACCACATCACCACCTCCGAGTTCGCCCGAGCAACGATTCGGGCGAGTCAGACTATTCGCAAGAACTACTGCCTGACCGGCGAGTGCTTCGGCATCAAGCCGATTAAGGTCGGCAACACCCTGCTGTGGCCGGTCGCGGACACGGCGGCCTTGCTCTCCGGGGAGGGCCGCAAATGAAAGGCCCCGCACACCTTGGCAGAGGCGTCGGGGCCGGTGGTATCGGTCAGGGGGAACTGTTCGAACCACCTCCATTTTCGCCCACCTACCCGAAACCTTCAACGCTTGCGGGCGAAGCGCTGGCGCTCCTTCTCGCGGGGCGCACTCTGACCCATCCGGAGTTCGAGGAGCGTACCAATAGCTGGCGCCTGAGCGAGCCGATTCGCGCGCTACGCCATGACTTCGGCTGGCCCGTCGAAACCATCGAAATACCCGCGCCCACTACGGAGAGGCCGCGCCGTTTCATCGCGGAGTACAAGATGCCCGATTGGGTGCTGCGTATCGTTGGAGGCGCCCATGCACGATAGAGAACGAGCGCTCAGTGCGCTCTACGCATTGGACTCCGCGTGCGACCGCAATACGCGCGTGCGTGTGAGCATGGCCGCGAAGGCGGCAGGACTGCATCGTGAGGACTTCATCGATTGGCGCCGGCAGGCCGGTGACCTGCACAACGAACGCGAGTGCGCCTGGGTCTGGGATTCGTCCAAGGACGGAAGCATCGGACCCGGCACCTTGTACCATGGCGCTTCAGGCAGGCTGGCAGGACCCCACGAAACAGCGCAGGCGCGACCGAAGCGCTCGCAAAGTGGCGAAGCCCGTCCAGCCGGTCTCGACGCCGCACAGCGCGCCTCAGAAGCCCACCGGCGAGGTTGCGGAACTGTGGGGGAGGTTCCTCTCGGCGACACCTTCGCATCCCTACATAGTCGCGAAAGGTGGCATGGCTCACGGACTGCGGGTCGTCCCGCCCGGTGACCCGCTTATCGTCAGCGGGCAATCGGTCGCGGGATGGTTGGCCGTGCCAGCAATGACGCCGGATGGCATCCTGCACACCATGCAGTTGATACCGCCGCCCGGGACCGGGAAGAAACTCAACTTGCCGGGCGCATCGTTCGGAGATGGGTTTTTCCTTGTCGGAGACGAAGCGAAGACTGGCCGCCTATTCGTCGTCGAGGGCATCGGGCAGGCGTGGGCATGCGCCCGGGCGACCGACGGCAATGCAGTCGTGGCGTTCGGCGCCGGCCGCCTCTCGCGCGTTGCGGAGGTGGTGCGGCAAGCCTATCCGGCACGGCAGGTGTGCATCGTTCCCGACCGGGGCAAAGAGGTTCAAGCGGCAGAAATCGCGCGCGCTATCGATGGCGAGCGGGTCGAACTGCCCGACGACAAGCCGGCGAACTATGACGCCAACGACTACGCCACAGACTACGGGGACGCGTCCCTCGCCGCCTTGCTTGCGAACCCGAAGAGACCAGAGCGCCGGTACAAACTGCTGGCGGCCGGAGACCTCATGTCAATCCCACCGCTTCGGTGGTTGGTGCGCGGAGTGGTCCCTGCCTCTGGCCTATGTTGCATCTTTGGCCCCAGTGGTTCCGGCAAGAGTTTTCTGGCCCTCGACATGGCGGCCACCGTCGCGGCAGGTGCCCCATGGTTTGGGTATCGGGTCACCGGTGCGCCCGTGGTCTACGTCGCCCTGGAGGGGGAAGCCGGCATTCGCCAGCGGGCGAAAGCATGGCAGGCCCGCCGTGGACACGATGTCCCGCAATCCCTGCGCTTCGTCCTACAGCCCTTCGACCTGCGGCGTACCGACGATGTGGCGGAACTGGCGGACGCCATCATCGCGACGGGTGGTGCGGGCGGAATGGTGATTCTCGACACGCTGTCGCGTGCCTCCAGCGGTGCGGACGAGAACAGCAGCAAGGACATGGGCGAACTCATCGACGCTGCCAAGGCATTGCAGACACGCCTTGGCGGCGTCGTGCTCTTCGTCCATCACAGCGGGAAGGACCAGACCAAGGGCCTACGCGGGCATTCCAGCCTGCATGCGGCGCTCGATGCCGTAATAGAGGTAACTCGTTCAGAAGGTCGGCGGGAATGGCGCATCGCCAAGAGCAAGGACGACAGCGACTCCGCAGCGCATGCGTTCCGACTCGACGTGGTCCACCTCGGCACCGACGACTACGGTGACCCCGTCACTTCCTGTGCCGTGGTGCGCGACGAAGGCGCAGGAGAGGTCCGGCGCACGCTGCCGCCGAAGGCCGGTAATCAGCGGGTGGTGTGGGACGCATTCGGTGAACTCGGGCGCCAGCGGGAAGCGATACGGCCGCGAGATGCCCCCGACCGTGCGCCTTTCGGAAGGCCCGTGGTACCCCTTCAAACGCTTCTGGACGAGGTCCGTGACCGGCTCGCGTGCAACCCCAAGCGACGTGCCGAGCGCGCACAGCAAGCCATCACCGGCCTACAGAGTCGGGGACTGTTGGACGTTGGCGGGGGGTACGTGTGGGCAAGATGACAACTTCCCGCGATTCCCGAAATGGCCCGGTTCGGGAACTGCCGCAGTTCGCGATTCCCGCCCCCTATACAGGGGCGGGGAGCGACGGGAGGACGTGGCGGGAAGGAAGGTCGATGGACGAACTCATATGCCGAGAGGAACTGAGATGCCGATGAAACCCCGAGGCAGTGGGAAGCCCAAGCGAAACGAGGTCGCCCTCGTTATCGAGAATGCCAACGACAACGCAGACGATGTGACTGCACGGACGCTGACCCGTCCGGAGGTGCAAGCCGCCGCAGTAATCCAGCGGTTCGAGGGTGACAATCACGACGTCAACGCCCTCGTTCGCGAACTCACCGCACAGGCGGACGCAATACGGCGCGGAGACCTGGGGCGCGTCGAGACCATGCTGATTGCACAGGCGCACACCCTTGACGAGATTTTCGCGAACCTGAGCCGCCGGTCGCACGCCAACATCGTCAACGGCTACGGCGATGCCGCCGAGCGATACATGCGGCTGGCCCTGAAGGCGCAGTCTCAGTGCCGTACGACCCTTGAGACCTTGGCGGAAATCAAGAACCCGAAGCCGGTCGCGTTCGTGGGGCAAGCCAATTTCGCGAACGGACCGCAGCAGGTGAATAATCAGCGGGATTTCGCGACCAGTTCGCGCGGGCGCGTGCGCGCGGAAGACTCCGGGAATTCGATGAACGAAGTATTGAACAATCGACGGTTAGAGAACGGGGGCTTGAATGACAACGAAGTTGGTCCGCGCGCTGATGGTCTTGGTATTCGTTCCGCTCACAACTGTTGCCCAAGATGAGCCCATCGCCATGTTCTTCTTCCAGGATGTTTCGTGTGGGGCATGGGTCAATTCCGCCAGCGAACCATCGGGCCGGGCTCAGTACATTGCGTGGTTTCGTGGGGTGGTCACGGGTTACAACTTTGGGAATCCTGGAAATCAAGTTCCGCTAGGCCGTATGCCGAACGGAGAGACGCTCAGTCTCTACATCGACAAGTACTGCCGAGACCATCCTCTCCTCCGCTTTACGGATGCGGCGTTTTCCCTAGTGCGTGAACTGAGAGACCGCAGAGAACGACGATAGACCCGACGGCAGGCGCATTGTCGCCGCCCCCTGAACGCCGATGTGCGCAGACCGTCCGACCGTGCGAGAGGCAAACAGTGAGCGCCGAGCACGTAAAGCATGACCACGGCTGGAGCCCCGAGCGGCGGGCCAGCCAGGCTGAGGCAATTCGACGCTGGAAACCATGGGCAAAATCGACCGGTCCGACAACCCCTTCGGGTAAGGCCACCAGCGCAAAGAACAGCAAGAAGCACGGCCAATCGACCCGGGAAGCCCTGGACGCTGTCCGGCAGTTGCGGCGCTACTTGCGGGAATTCACGGCTGGGGACTGAGCCCCGCGCTCCCATCACACCGCCATCACACTTCCATCACACTCAACACTTGAGAATGCGTCGAAACGGGGTTAACTTTCGACCTGCCGGGGCCTTCCTTTTTTCAACCTAGGTGTTTGATGGAAATGGCTCAATCGACGTGTCCCTCGGCCTCGCGCCCCGGTAGCTCAGTGGATAGAGCAACCCCCTCCTAAGGGGTAGGTCGCACGTTCGATTCGTGTTCGGGGCGCCAATCCGACGGACTGTGCATGTTCGCCACGCCGTCCCGCCGGGACGCTGGACGCATCGCAGCCGTTTCCGTCTCCGGAGGACAAGTGACCGGAACCTCCTTGCATCGCATCGACCGGGGACACGGTCTGCCCGTTCTTGTCTTCATCCACGGCTTCACCTGCAGTTCGTCCGACTGGGCGCCTCAGGTCGAGGCCTTGTCGGAGCGGTATCGTTGCATCGCGCTCGACCTGCCCGGTCACGGGCGATCGCGAAGCCCGGCCGATCCGACCCTGCGATCTCTGGCAAACGCGGCCAACGACTGCCTCGACTCGCTGCGCATCGATGAAGCCGTGCTGATCGGACACAGCATGGGTTGCCGGATGGTCACGGAAATGTACGCGCATTCTCCAGCTCGTGTACGCGGTCTCGTTTACGTGGACGGGAGCCTCCTCACCCAAGCATCGCCGGACGATGCGGTGGCCCAGTTCGAAGAGATCATCGGACGCATCGGCATGGGCGAGTTCCTGCGCAGGTTGTACGAGGGGTTCTTCGTGGCCGACACACCTGAGGGCGTCCGGTCCACCGTGCTCGAACAACTGCCGCGTGTGGATCCGGCGTTCGCACGTTCTCTTTGGCTGGACCTGGTGCGATGGGACGCCTCGAGATACCGGTCCCTGCTGCCGACAATCGCCGTACCGACCCTGGTCATCCAGTCCACGTATCTCGACGCCTCGACCAGGCGCTCGTCTCTCGAACCTGGGCAATCGCAACCCCTGGCTCGAGGAGCTGTCGCGCTCTATCCCGGATGTCCGCATCGCAGTGATTCCGGGGATCGGGCATTTCCGATGACCGAGGCGCCGACCGCACCAACGAACTGATAGGTGCCTTCACAGAATGGATCGCTCGGGGCCGCCCATGACTCTTTCGTCGTTCACTCCGCCGCCGGGCGTTCCTGCGGCCATCCCGGTTCCGGTCTCCTTCATTTCTGCCAGCCGCGCTTTTTCGGTCGCCCCAGCCATGATCGACTCGAAGGTCTCCCACGCTGTCCTGCTGCGCCAGCCGTAATACAGGAACGCCGCGACTCCACTGAGCGCGACGATGGCCGTTCCGGACCGTCCTTCAACCGGTCGGACAGCATGACGACGGCTGCACTCCCGACGACCACGGACCACGAAATGGCTGCCTGTGTCCTGAGCACCCGGTGAAGCCACTCGATCGACCGATCCGGGATTGCCGGAGTGGGATACGGAGAAGCACGGCGAGCCGCGCCCGAAGTTTGATGAGCAAGTTGTTTCATGGGGGAGCCACAACGACTGAATCGGGAAAGAAACGAGAAACGTCCTCGAGAAAACCCTCGGCAGGAAGATCCCGCGCGACTGAACCGGACCACGGGCTCATTTGGCACCACTCCCGTTTCCAGCGAATGTCAGCAGATCCTCTCGCCTTTGGTCCGGCCGGACTCAGGGGACCGGATGGACGCTGCATTCGGCCGAGCCCCAGGGCGGTGTTCCCGCGAAGGGGACGTTGGTCCGGAAACCGGGACCGCTCGCCCACTGATCTGATCGAACTACGAATTCTCTGAACGTGCTCACTACCGTGTAACGGCCGCTTGGGAGACTCCGGGTATCAAATCGTGGGAGGCTTGCATGGGGACCCTCAAGATGCTTTGCCGGGAGTGGGCGTTTCGCCTGGCGGGCGCGGTGGCTCTTCTCTGGATCTCGGCGGCTGCATTCGCCGCCGACATGGTGCCCTACCTTCAGGCGGCCTCCTCCACTTCCGTCTACGTCACCTGGAAAACGGCGGCCGCTGCGACGTCCATCGTCGAGTACGGCCCGGCCGGAGGCACCCTCAATCAGCAAACGTCCGGGACTGCGCAGAGTCTTGCCTCGAACTATTACTTTCACGGCGTCAAGCTGAGCGGCCTGTCGCCTGACACCGTATACCAGTACCGCATCCGATCCGGTGCCCAGACCTCTCCCGTCTACCGGTTCAAGACCGAACCGGCGTCCAGCACGGTCACCGGGAAGTTCAGGATCCTTTTCGTGGGCGACCACCAGATCCGCGATCAGGATCGTCATTTCCGGCTCATGAACGCCGCCCGGGCCAAACTGGAAGCAGAGTACGGCAAGCCCATCGAGGAGGTGCTGGAACCTGATCGTCAACGACGGCGACCAGGTCGATGTGGGTACATTGGACCACTACGAGAACCTGCATTTCTGGCAGTCCTCGCCGATGTCGAAGAACGTCCCCATCCAGACCACGCTGGGCAATCACGAGACCTACTACGATCCGGGACTCACCAACTGGAAGGCACACTTCTTCCACGGGACGATCGCGTACAAGACGCATGTGGCCGGGCCCGACGAGCGCTACTACGCCAACCACGTCGGACGTGTTCTGTTCATCCACCTGGACAGCGAGGCCCCCAGCGCTTCCCAGAAAGCCTGGGTCCAGCAGGTAATCAATACCGCCAAGGACGATCCGGAAGTGGACTGGATCATCAGCGTCCTCCACCGCCCATATCAGGCAGAACAGTACGTCGGCGATATCTCCACGTGGCTGCGCAACGAAATCATGCCGATCCTGTCTTCCACGCGCAAACACGTATTGAACGTGGCGGGCCATCATCATTTGTACGCTCGCGGTCAGACTCGCGATTTCCCGACTTACCACATGATCTCCGGCGGCACGGCGTGGGACCAGTTCTGGGGCCAGTCGACCGAGCGCGACTTCGATGATGTACAGAAGACGATCGCCAACTGGACCTGGCAGTTGGTCGAGATCGACAACGAAACGCGCGAAATGACCGTGCGGTCGTTCTCCGAGGCGCACCCCAAGCTGGGCTTCGTGTATCAGAGCCGCCAGACTGACAGCTTCCACCGCAAACTGAACGCCGGTGCCCCGCAGCAGCCGCAGATCCAGAACAATCTGGGGACCATCGCCTCACCCGCCACCGTCTTCCTGCCCTACGCGTTCGAAAGCTCTGCGTTCTCCTCCAGCCATGGCGAACAACTGAACAGTACGCAGTTCCAGATTGCGCGGGATGCGTCGTTCCAAAGCCTGATCGTGGACAAGCTGCGGGACGTCGAGAACCTCTACGGGGACACTGGTGCCCCTCTGTACGAGCCGGTTGACATCAATGCCGGGCTCAACATCCTGTCGTTCGAGGTCGCTTCCATGGCACTTCCGAACGGCACGTATTACATCCGCGCACGCCACCGTGACACCAACGTGGAGTGGTCGGCGTGGTCGGAAACGAAGGCGTTCACGGTCAAAGGCAGCACCTCCGGCAACCCAGCCATCTCGCTCGACAAGAAGGCGTTCCTTCCGGCCGAACCGGTCGTCGTGAAGTACATCAATGGAACGGGAAATCCGCTCGACTGGATCGGCATCTATCGCAAGGGCCAGACGCCCGGACAAGTAGGATCGACACAGTACGCTTACGTCACCGGTCCCAACGGTCAGGCGAGCTTCATCGGGCTGGCGTCGGGCAACGAGTACTACGCGGCGTTCTTCACCAATGACGGCTATACCGAGATCGCGCCGCGTCTGCCGTTCTACGTGGGCAACATCCCGACAGTGCAGATCAACAAGCCGGCATTCGCCGTAGGCGAATCGGTCGTGTTCAATTGGGCCGGCGCTCCAGGCAAGACCACGGACTGGATCGGCATCTATCGCGTCGGCGAGGAGCCGGGGCCCGTAGGTGCCACCAAGTGGAAGTATGCCCCGACGACTTCCGGTAGTGCCACGTTCGATGGCCTGACCAAGGGATACTACTTCGCCAGCTTCTTCGTCAACGACGGCTACTTCGAGATCATCGAGCGCATTCCCTTCTCCGTGGGCGATCGGATCGCGACGCTTTCCATGTCCGACACCTCGCTGGACCCCGGTCAGGATTATTCGATCGGCTTCAGCGGCGGTCCCGGCATTCCCAAGGACTACATCGGCATTTTCAAACTGGGAGCCACTCCGGGCGTGGACAAGCTCGTCACGTACTACTACGTGGATGGCAAGGCCACTGGAACGGTCGGCGTCACCGAAGACCTTCCCGAAGGCAGCTACTTCATGGCGCTGTTCACCAACGATTCGTACACCGAAGTCTCGAACCGAGTGGAGTTCACCGTAGGCAATGCCACACTCCCACCGCCCCAGCCGACGTTGTCGATCTCCAAGACTCAGTATCTCGATACGGAGGCAGTTGCCGTGAGCTGGGCCAACATGCCCGGGAACGCCAAGGATTGGGTAGGCATCTACAAGGCAGGACAGACGCCTGGTCAGGCGGGCTCGCTGCGGTGGACTTACCTGTCGGGCTCGTCCGGCAACTGGAGCACAGATGCACTGCCTTCGGGCAGCTACTACGTGGCGCTCTTCGTGAACGACACCTACACGGAGGCTGCTCCGCGGGTGAGTTTCAAGGTCATCAAGCCGGGCGACATCAACGGCGATGGAAAGGTCGACCTTCTCGATCGGGATGTGCAACGCGCGGCCATGGGCAGCTGCTTCGGCAGCGCGCGGTACGTGATTGCAGCCAACTTCGATTCCGATGCCTGCATTACGCAGAATGACTACAAGCTGTGGTACGCGATCTACAAGAAGCAGTGAGCGCGTGACACTCAGGCAACCACAACCATAGACGAGAGACCATGAACTTGACCCGCTTTCCTGCCCTGTGCCGCGCGATTCCGCAGGCACTCGCCTGTACCCTCCTGCTCTCGCAAGCGCCCTTGGTCTCGGCAGCATGGAACACGAACTTGCTGGTCAACCCGGGCGCGGATGCGACAGCCGGAGGAGATGGCAATTTCGTGGCGAACTTGCCCGGATGGAACGTGACCGGGGAACTGACCGCGATCGACTACTCGCTCGGTTGCCCGGGCGGCTATCCGTGTCTCACCGATCCAGGACCGTCCGATCCCGGTGCGAATCACTTCGGGGGCGGCTATGGCACACCTTCCATCGGCCGGCAAACCATCGATCTTGGTTTCGCGGGGTCGTCGATCAACGGTGCAGGCGCCTATTACGCGCTGTCCGGCTGGCTCGGAGGCTACGCGACTCAGGAAGACCATGTGACGCTCGACGTGAACTTCCTGAATGCATCCAATCAGATCGTGGGATCGAAGACCATCGGGCCCGTCACCCCAACGGACCGAGGCGGAGTCACCGCGATGCTGTTGCGGGAGGCCAACGGCTGGGTGCCCGCAGGAGCAACGTCTGCCGAAGTCGTCCTGTCTGCCATCCGAACCGGCGGCAGTTCGAACGACGGATACGCGGACAGCCTGTCTTTCAGCCTGAAGCAGGCCAATACGATGCTCTCCGCTCCCAATGCCGCCTCGGTCGGATCAACGTTCACGACGACGGTCGTTGCCCTCTCACCGTTCGCGAGTGCGGAGGAGTCCGAAGAACTGCTGGCGTTCGGCTTCGACCTCGACTTCGACCCCACCCTGCTTCGGCTCACGAACGTTTCGATGCCGGCAGGCTTCGACGATGACAGCAGCTTCTTTGAAGATACGGACGTCGCCGGATCCTCCTTTCCGGGACTGCCCGTGTCCGGTGATGAAGACTTCACCTTGGTCACCCTCACTTTCGAAGTCCTCGCCGAAGGCCAAGCGTTCATCCAGGTCAGCTCGGACGCGGCCGGAAATTTCAACGAGGGCCTCATTCTGGCTCAAGGAGCGAGCATCGACGTATTCGGCCGTACATCGGTCGCGCTGGCACCGGTCCCCGAACCGTCCACTCTCGCGCTGGCGGCTCTGGGCCTCGCAGCACTCGGAATCCGACGCCGTCGCATTGCGTAGCCGACCTTGAAGTTGATCCGGTTCGGATGCCCCCGGTCCGGCGCCTTCACGGGTGCCGGACCGTGTCGCTTGCTGGCACTGCTGATGGCTCGCGCGATGGGGAGAGCGGTACTCCGATTCCGTCGTTGTCCAAGTCCACGCCGCACCTGGGATCGAACGTTAGCGCATGCGTGGTGGCTCTTTGCCTTGGTGAGTTCCACTGCCCATGCGCACGTGTCCGGGTTCACGGATACGTCGATTCAGATCGCGGCCACCGGCGTGCGGATCATCTACTCGGTGCCTGCGGACAATCTGCTGGAACTGGCGGGCGACCCCGGAAAGGCAAGCCCATCGTCCGCCCTGCCTTTCGTGTATCTGGAACGGGTGAAAGCCGGATGGCAGGTCGAAGCGTCCGGCGAAAGATGCCTTCTTTCACAGGCGCTGAGCCGAACTCTGGAAGCAGTGGGGTCCCACCAGTACCAGTTCACGTTCGTTTGTCCGGCCGGCATGCGCGAGCTGTCGATCCGATACTCGCTCTTCTTCGAGAAGTGGCCTGACCACGAGAACTTCGTTCGTGTCTTCATGGCCGGCCAGCGTCAGCGCATGCGATTCACGGCCGAACAGCCGACGCTGTCAATCCCCGTTGCAGATCTGCTCCGTCAATGGGGAGTTCCTCGCCTCGGGGTTCTTCGACAGCGATCCCAACCATCGCTTCTCTCTGGACGCGCAAGCACCTGACAACCCCGTGCCCGGCATCCAGGAAGTCCAGCCCAGTCTCGGCAGGCTGCAGCTTTCACAGGTCGATCCAGGGTTCGTCTCTCTGGGCGTCAAGCACATCTTCGCCGGATTCGATCACGTGCTGTTCATTGTCGGACTGGTGATGCTGGCCCGGCGCGGCCGCGAACTCCTCGCTGGTCACGGCGTTCACGGTGGCGCACGCCGTGACGATGGCGTTATCCACGCTCGGCATCCTGAGACTGGACCCCGATTGGACGGAGCCGATGATTGCCTTGACCATCGTCTACATCGGCGTGGAGAACTTGCTGGCGCTGTACCGCGCGAGAGATGCCGGAACCCGCCCCCGTCGCAGCGCGCACTGGCGGAGAATCGGCCTTGTATTCGTGTTCGGACTCATTCATGGTGTGGGCTTCAGCTATGTCCTTCGCGAGATGGGTCTGCGCGAGGACCTGCTCGGTGCCCTGCTGTACTTCAATGCCGGTGTCGAACTGGGGCAGATCGGAATCATCGCGGTCACACTCCCCGCTCTACTGCTCTGGGACCGGGCGCGATGGGGCCGTCATTTCAGCGTCGCCGTCTCCGCTGCAGTCACCCTCATCGGTGCCGCACTGCTCGTTACCCGGCTTTGAGCATGGCCTCCACACTTGAAGCTTCCCTCGCCCGACGAATCGCAGGGATCGCCACTCGCATTCTTGTAGCGAG
Organism: Betaproteobacteria bacterium; assembly: GCA_016713305.1. Taxonomy (NCBI): domain Bacteria; kingdom Pseudomonadati; phylum Pseudomonadota; class Betaproteobacteria; species Betaproteobacteria bacterium. The sequence goes on along the minus strand of JADJPK010000033.1, from coordinate 14,357 downwards.
CGTACTGATGTTCACGCTCGCATGCGCCAACGTACCGTCTGCATCCGCCGAAGCCACGATCCAAGAGGGTCGGCTCGCCGCCTCCGGACCCCTTGTCTACGACCCGAAGACGAATCTCACGTGGCAACGCTGCGCGCTCGGGCAGCGCTGGTCACCCTCAGGCGAGCGTTGCGATGGCGAACCGGCACGAATCACGTTCGACGAGGCCAAGACGCTGGAATCCAAGGGATGGCGCGTTCCCACACTGGACGAGTTGATGTCCATCGTGATGAAGGACCGCATGCCCACGATCGACAGTCAGGCCTTCCCGGATACGTTCCCCGTCTATTTCTGGGCCACGGACAACCGCGACCGTTCCTCTGCCTGGTACGTCTTGTTCGAGAACGGCCGCTCCAACCACTACTTTCCACCCCGTACGAATCGCGACGCCGTGCGATTCGTACGTACCGGGCCCTGGACCAAGGACGCCGGACCACGGCCACCCGGGCACTCACGAAAGCCCTGATGTGGCAGCGCCATCCGCTCTGGGTCTTGATACTGGCCGGGTGGTGCTGCGCCATGCATCTGCCCTGGAAGGCACACGCTTCGACAGACGCCTCCCCCCATGCGAACCCCCAGGACCACGCGCCCGTGACGGCGGACGGAAGGCGCCGGTTCGTGGCGGATGGCGAGATCGTGCTTGACCGACACACGGGACTAACGTGGAAACGCTGCAGCGCGGGCCAGCGCTGGACGACGGGACTTGGCTGCGTAGGCCTTGCCACGAAGCTCTGGTACGAAGAGGCCCGGCAACTGCAGTCGGCGCGCTGGCGATTGCCGACCGTAAACGAATTGCAGTCCCTCTACGACAAGGGACCCCAGCCGGCGGATCCGGAAGCCTTCCCGGATGCTCCACCGACTTGGTACTGGGCCTCAACCCCACGGGGCGAACCTGCGGTCTGGGGCGTCCCGTGCGGTGACGACGGCAACGACAGCTGCTATCAGAGCGAATCCAAGGCCGTGCGACTCGTGCGCCGCCGGCAAGCTGTCAAGTAACTGGAGCGCCCCACACTCCGTGTCCATGCATTACTCGGCAGCGTCGATTGCATCCCCTGCCGGGCGAGCCCCGCTGTCGTGATGCTTCACCTCACCGCGCAGCCTTCGCGCATATTCCTCCAGTTGCCGCTTGGCGGCGTCGAAGGCGTCCTCAGGGCCACGTAGGCGTCCTCGTCCTCGTGGCGGTTGATCACGATGTCTTCTCCGGGAACGTGGAGGCTGATATGGACGCGGAAAGTCTTCCCCTGATGCTTGTGCTTGTGGGGCTGTTCCAGCGTCACATGGCACGAAGTGAGATGGGCGAAATGCGCATCGAGCTTGGCGGCCTTCTCGCGGATATGAGTTTCTAGCGCGTCGGAGTGCGCCATGTCGCGGAACGTGATCTGTAGCGGATTCTGCACGGTGTATCTGCTCCTGTTCGTGTCGGCGGACCCGGGCGGCGCAACCCTCCCTACTGCGCTTCCCGTCGACCTCGTCCAATTGGACCGTGGACGGTGACAGGGATGTTGATGAGCGTCAATTGGCGCTCTGGCCCATCCGTCCACGCCCGGTCATCCAAGTGTATCGCCGTCTGCCGGAGGCCCCGTCCCCGTACCATCCGGGACCATGAGGGTTCACGGTCCGGCCGTGAATCGTTCCCCCTCGAGAGCCTTCCCGGAAACATCGATGAACGCGACGGACGCACCAGGAGCCGCAACGAAGCCACGCGACGCTGGAACGGCAGGGACATTGTTGCGGAACTCGCGGCTCCCCGCACCTTCCGCCCTCGCAAGGATCAGATGGTCACGCCACCGTCGACGACGATCCCCTGCCCGGTCATGAAGGACCCCGCCTTCGAGGCCAGCAGCACCGCGACGCCGGCAATCTCGTCCGGTTCACCGATGCGGCGCAGCGGGGTCGTGGCCGTGTAGTGCTCGAGCGTATCGGGGTTCTCCCACAGCGCGCGGGCAAAGTCGGTCTTGATAAGTCCCGGCGCGATGCAGTTGATCCTGACGTTGTGCGGTCCGTACTCGACAGCAAGATTGCGCGCCAGCTGGAAGTCCGCCGCCTTGGAGATGTTGTAGGCGCCGATCACTGCCGATCCCCGCAGACCGCCGATGGAAGAGACGATGATGATCGCGCCGTCGCGGCGCTCGATCATCTCCGGCACGACCATCTGGATGAGCCAGTGGTTGGAGATCACATTGTTGTCGAGCACCTTGCGGAACTGATCGTCGCTGATTCCTCCCAAGGGACCGTAGTACGGATTGGAAGCCGCATTGCAGACCAGTACATCGATGCGCCCGAATCGTTCGCGCGTCGTGTCGACGAGCGCCTGCAGATCCGGCTTGGACGAGATATTGGCGGGTTGTGATATCGCCCGTCCGGCTCCGAAACGCCGGTTGATGGAATCGGCCACCTCTACGCACGGACCCTCCTTGCGCGACGAGATGACCACGTTCGCCCCCCTGCTCCGCCATGCGCTCCGCAATGGCCCGCCCGATGCCTCGCGACGAACCGGTCACGATGGCGACTTTTCCCGAAAGATCGAATAGCGACATGACGCACTCTCCCGCGAGGTTCAAAAAGTCCGGCCGTGATCCATTCGGCGACGATGGCCGGCTGGCGCCGTTCTCGATCTCCACGGAGACCTCCCACGTGGCCTGCCAACGGTCGGACTTCACGTCCAGATTGCGCAGCAGGAACCGGCCACGCACCCGTCCACCGCTCGGCACCGGTGCGACAAAGCGCAACCGGTTGAACCCGTAGTTGACGCCGTTCCGCGTGCCTTCGATGAACGGACACCTGATAGGCCATGCAGGAAAGCATGGAAAGCGTCAGGAAGCCGTGTGCGATGGTTCCGCCGAACGCGGTCGTCCTGGCCCGCTCAGGGTCCATGTGGATGAAGTACGTATCTTGGGTAAGTTCGCCGAACTGCTCGATCGTCTTCTGATCGAGCGTGAACCACTCCGACGTGCCGATCTCCTGACCCGTGAGGGCCGCGAGTTCAGCCGCAGAGGCGGACTTGGTGGGACCTTCCATGCGCGATTTCCTTCGAGAACGGCCGACCGGGCCGTGAATCGCGCAATGATCTCACAGCGCCCAGGGGTCTTCCTGCGGGCACCGTAACCAGGCTCAGCCGTAGATGTTGAGACGTGTCCCGAGCGCCCCCTCGGTGGCAAGAGGTTGCGGAGTACCGATCAACTGGATCAGACCCGCAGCGGCGCCTGCTTCGGCGTCGAGTGACTTCCTGAAGACGGCGGTCTGAACCTTGGCCTCGGTCTGGATCTGGCTCAAGGCGGATGACAATGCACTGATGGATTCCATGTTCCGGCTCCGGACAGGCTACGGACCTATGTCGGCATCGGCAGCCGGTACTTGAGCGTCGAACGCGCGCTGCGCCGTCCATTCATCGATCAATCGGTAGGCCACCGCCAGCAGCGTCGGCCCGAGAAACACGCCGACGAAACCGAAGGCGAGCACCCCGCCGAGCACACCGATCAGCACGAGGATGAAGGGCAGGTTGGATCCGCGGCTGATGAGCAGCGGCTTGAGAAAATTGTCGATACTGCTCACCACGGCGACGCCCCCAGATGACCAGGAAGATTGCCCACCCGGCTGTCCCTGGTAGTGAGAGCCAGATTGCCGCGGGTCCCCAGACCAGCGGCGGCCCGACGGAACGACCGACAGGAAGAATGTCGCCACGCCCAGCAGCGCAGCCGCTGGCACGCCGGACACGGCGAAACCGATGGCAGCCAGAGTCCCTGCGCGAGCGCGGTACCGAGAATCCCGTACACCGTCCCGGGCGAATGGTGGCGTGCGCAACGTCAGCGAGTTGCAGGGCCTGTTGCCCGCGATACGTTCCGCCATGGTCCGCACGCGCGCGGAGGACGTCTCCATCGCGCCAGAAGAAGAACAGGATCATCGCACTCAGGGCCAGGTGACGACACCTCGCCCAATCCCCGGCCGATAGCCAGGGCGACCTGTTTCGCGGGATCGACCAAGGGTTTCAACTCCCGCGTCAAGGCACTGCTGTCCGTGGCCACAGCAAGCCATTTTGTGTGCATCCAGTGGCCTGCGACGGGCACGCCCTCCACCCAGGCCGGAGGCAACGGCAGACCGGATTCCATCCAGTCCCGGATCGTGTCATGATCCATGGGTCCGCATGCTGAGCGATCGCGATTCCTCCCAGAGCCAGCGGCAATACCAGCACGAGAATGAACACGGTCGTCATGACGCCGGCCGCGATGTTGCTGCGCCCACCGAGCTGTGAACGGACGCGGCAGAAGATGGGCCAGGTGGCCAGGGCAAGAATGCCTGCCCACAGCACGGCCGACAGAAACGGCCGGAGAACCACGAAACAGGCAATGGCCAGCAGCACGAGCGCGGCAAGCAGGACGATGCGTTCGATACGGTCCAATCGTTTCCCCGGCGGGTTGGCAGGCTGAAGGAGAATGCCCGAAAAGCTGCGCTCGAGCACGCGGGCCCCGCAAGGCGACGCCTTCCCGTCAGCGCGGTTCCCGCAAGCGAAAACGGGGGGGCCGAAGCCCCCGTTCCAGTGACGCTACCGCTCGGGAATCACCGACCCTGCCTGGCCGCGCGCAACGCCTCGATCCTGCGTTCGAGCGGCGGATGCTGACAGCAGAAGCTGCCTTGAGCCCCCTTCGCCGCCACCCCGGAGATGCCGAAGGCACGCATCCCGTCCGGCAGCGAGGTCGGCTCATGCAGGCGCTTGAGCCGTTCCAGCGCCGCGATCATCTTGTTGCGCCCGGCGAGCGAGGCGCCGCCGGCATCTGCACGGTACTCGCGCTGGCGGCTGAACCACATGACAATGACGCTCGCGAGCAACCCCAGCACGATTTCCGCCACCATCGTGGTCAGAAAGAAACCGATTCCGTGACCGCGCTCGTTCTTGAGAATGACGCGGTCCACCACGTAACCGACCACACGCGACAGGAAGATCACGAAGGTATTGACGACGCCCTGGATCAACGTGAGCGTCACCATGTCTCCGTTCGCCACGTGACTCACTTCGTGCGCGAGCACGGCTTCGGCTTCTTCCTGGCGACATCGATCGCAAGAGCCCGGTGCTCACGGCCACCAGCGCGTTGTTACGGCTCATGCCGGTTGCAAACGCGTTGACGTCGGGCGCTCATAGATCGCCACCTCGGGCATGCCAATTCCTGCCTTCTGGCTTGACGGCGAACGGTTTCCACGAGCCATCGCTCGGTGGGATCGCGCGGGTTCTCGATGACCATGGCGCCCGTGGACCGCTTGGCCATCCACTTCGACATGGCGAGCGAGATGAATGCACCCCCGAAGCCGAAAGAGCTGCGAAAGCCAGCAATCCACCCAGGTTGAGACCGTTCGACGTCAGCCAGCGGTCGACACCGAGGATCCGGGCCGTCATCGACAACAACAGCACCACGGCGAAGTTCGTGGCGAGGAACAGGAACACCCGTTTCACTGAGTCACCACCCTCCATCGAGGTCAATTTAGCCGCGCGTTGGGCGGCACCTGCTGCACAAGTTCCCTGACGTTCATCCTGCCTGAGCCGCGAAGCCTTCCAGCTTCTCCTGCAGTTCCAGCCACTCCGTCTCGAGCAGTCCCGCATCACGCTTCAAGGCTGCCTGTTCCAGCAGGCATTGCTGCAATTCCGCCTTCTGCGCAACGCTGTAGATATCGGGGCTGCGAGGCGGGTTTCAAGGCAGGCGCAGCCGCGCTTCGGCCTTCTGCAGTTCGGCTTCCACGACCCGGACCCGCTGCTCCACAGGCTTTCGCACCGCCGACAGGCGCTGCCTGGCTTCCGCCTCCAGGCGCCGCTGGTCCCTGCGATTGGCCGTCCCGCCTCCCTGCGCCGGCTCCCTGTCACGGCCTGGGACGATTCGAGCCATGTCCGGTAGTCGTCCAGGTCACCATCGAAGGGGCGCACAGCGCCGCCCGCGACGAGCCACAACTCGTCCACGGCAGAACGAAGCAGCGAACGGTCATGCGATACGAGAATCATCGCGCCACCGAAGGACTGCAGCGCGATGGTCAGAGCATTGCGCATGTCCAGGTCGAGGTGGTTGGTCGGTTCGTCGAGCAGCAAGAGGTGCGGCTTCCGGTACGCGATCAGCGCCAGCGCGAGCCTGGCCTTCTCGCCTCCGGACATGGGGCCCACCATCGCCACGGCGGCGTCCCCCCGAAAATTGAAGGTTCCGAGAAAGTCGCGATGATCCTGTTCGCGAACCTGCGGCGCCATCCGCTGCAGATGTCCCAGGGGCGTGTCGTCCACCCGCAACTGATCGAGCTGGTGCTGCGCAAAGTAGCCGATGCGCAAATCGCGCCCCGGTTCGCGCAACCCTGCCATGGGGTCAAGACTTCCGGCGATGAGCTTCACGAGCGTCGACTTGCCTGCCCCGTTCCTGCCGAGCAGCCCCAGCCGTTCCCGGACGGATCACCAGATCGACGTCGAAGAGCACCCCGTGATCGCCGTAGCCCGCGACGGCGTGTTCGAGCCGCAACAGCGGATCGGCCGCACCGCCCGGATCCGCGAACTCGAACGAGAACGGTGTGGCCACCTGGACCTGCGCCAGGATCTCCATGCGGTCGAGCGCCTTCAGACGACTCTGCGCCTGTTTCGCCTTGGTGGCCTTGGCACGAAAGCGATCCACGAAAGATCTCAGGTGGGCGATCTCGCGCTGCTGGCGCTCGTACATCGCCTGCTGATGGGAGAGCACTTCGGCGCGGGTGCGCTCGAAGGCCGAATAGCCGCCCGGATAGAGCCGGCGCTGGCCTTGATCGAAGTGGCAGATTGCCGTGCACGACGCTGTCGAGAAACTCCCGGTCATGGGAGATCACCAGCAGCGTCCCGGGGTAGCTCCGCAGCCAGCTCTCGAGCCAGAACACCGCGTCCAGATCGAGGTGGTTGGTCGGTTCATCAAGCAGCAGAAGATCCGACCGGGACATGAGCGCCTTGGCCAGCTGCACCCTGACCCGCCATCCGCCGGAGAATTCCCGGACGCTTCGACGGGAATCGTCGGCCTCGAAAAACCCAGTCCGTCGAGCAGCACCGACGCGCGCCACAGCCCCGTGACCACCGATATCCTCGAAGTGCCCGTGCAGTTCGCCGAGGCGGTGCCCGTCCGTACCGGCGGCGACCATTTCAGCTTCAATTTGACGCAGTTCGGCATCTCCGTCGATCACGAAGGCCAGCGCCCAGCGGTTCAGACCGGTGACTTCCTGAGCAACGTGCGCCATGACCCACGATCGAAGGAAGATCCGCACGTCTCCCCCCGTCTGGGCTCAGGTTGCCCCTCCGCATCAGCGAGAACAGGCTGGACTTCCCGCACCCGTTGGGGCCGACGACGCCGACGCGCTGCCCGGGATGAATGCCGGCGGAGGCTCCGTCGAGCACCCCGCGAGTTTGGCGCCCGCGTCGGTGCGACAGATTGCTGAGGCGGACTCATCGGATGGTCCCTGCGCGGAGAGGCTGCGCAGGGCCAACGGCCAGGGAAGGGTTGGGGTGGCGGATGGGACTCGAACCCCGACGACCGGAATCACAATCCGGGACTCTACCAACTGAGCTACCGCCACCATCGGTCGAACGCTTAGGCAACGCGCCGAGGGCCGGGAGTATGAACAAAATCCCTGATCCGCGTAAACGTCCAGGTGATAGCACGCCCGGAGGGATCGAACCCCCAACCCCGGCTTAGAAGGGCCGGTGCTCTATCCGATTGAGCTACGGGCGCCGGTGCCCGGAAATGCCCTCGGTCGAGGGCACCCGGAACCGGTTGGTCGGGGAGACAGGATTCGAACCTGCGACATCCTGCTCCCAAAGCAGGCGCGCTACCGGACTGCGCTACACCCCGACGGGACGCGGACTATAGCGCCACGCCAGACAACGGGTCAAACCAACCCCCCTTCTGCGGCGGGCCCGCGGCATGCCGTGCACGGCGTAGAACGCGCCCGAATAGTCCATCGTCAACTTGGCATAGTTGACTGCGTTCCGACTGGAATGCCCGTTGCAAGTTGGACTCGTCGAAGTGGCAGGAGGCGGTCGTTCCGATGGCAACGTGTCCCGATATGGAGCATGGCCCTGTGGAAGAACTCTTGTGCCATGACAAAGGGATATGTCAAGGGCCGTATGCAGCGTCACCGGAATCGCGAAGTGCGGTGTCTCTGGTTGCTGTCGATGCGATCTCATGGAAAGCACCCTGCCGACGGATGTGATTCTTTCGTAACGAGGAACGTATGAAGACGCAAGACAAACTGTCCCAATCCGCGCGAGATCCGTCGCCGGCTCCTCGGGCTCAATCAGCAGCAGTTCTGGGGGATGATCGGTGTGACGCAAAGTGGCGGCTCCCGTTACGAAAGCGGTCGCAGCATGCCCAAGCCTGTTCTTCAATTGCTTCGCCTGGTACATGTCGACCGAATTGACATCTCGCGCCTGAGCCGCGCCGACTACGAGGTCATCTCCTATCTGAAGGCCTCCAAGCCGGAACTTTATCGCCGCCTCAAGACGCAAGCGAACGGCAACGGAACGCGCATTCCGCGCGCCAGCGCCATCTCGGCCCGGCGCCCCGATGGCCGCGCGTGCCTGATCTCCCGGCCACTCCGCCGCCCCTCTCGACGCGGCGGATGAAACGAAAAACGGCTCCTTCCAGGAGCCGTTTTCGTTGCGTCAGTCGAATTACTGAACGGTATGAACATCACCATGCTGAACAAAAGCACAGGGCCGCGGATGCAGCCCCAGTGTCTGCCCATGAGGCAACCTTCAGCGTGTGCAACCTTTTGCGCAACCTCAGTCCGACACCCACCAGACCGACACCCAGGAGCGCGTACTGGCTGGGCTCCGGCACCGGCACCGGCGTGCCACTGAACTGCATCTCCGCCACGGCATACGCGCCATCGCCCGTCACCGCATAGACGCGGGCAAACTTGGCTTGGACTGCGGGAAAGTCGATGGAAGCGACGTACTCGCCGTCCCCTGCAACGCTGGACATCGTGTCCATGCCACTGATCACTTCCCCATCGAAGGACAGGACGGTGAACAGCGTGTTCCAGTTCGTTCCATCCCAGAGAGATCTGCACGCGGTAGAAGTCGTTGTTGTCCACGCTCATCCGCACATCGCTCAACGTGTAGACCTGGTCGAACGAGAGCGTGATTGCTGCTGCCGCACTGTCTCCCAGGGTGATCGCATCCTGGCCCTCCCAATGGACATTCATCGCGTCGAGCCAGGAGGTGTACTCATCGGGAATCACGCCATCGTGGATGAGGCTTGCATCGTTCGTCATTGTTCCCGAGATGGAGGACGACGAGACAATGACAGGAACGACGGCATGGGCGGCGGATGCGGTGGCGGCAGGGCCAGCGCGGCGATCAACTTCTTCATTGGAACTCCCGGCAAATGGGTGAGGACCTCTCACGAAATGCCGCGTTGCAATGCCCATTCCACCACTCTATTATCTTGATAAATTGAATATTTCATCCTTCCTTTGCAGGCGGCTGTCAGGCTCCCCGACAATGCTCTCGACACACCGGAATCCGCCTTCCGTGTCCGGAAGATCCATGCCCGGATTGTTCATCCCGCCGATCCTGGAATAACCTTCGCGCCAGTCGCAGTACACCGCCCAGTATTGTTTCGTGCGGATTCGCTCCAGTCACACGGACCCCTTCACCGTCGCGAACCACCCCAGAGCATTCTCGGCAGTCCATTCGATTGCGAGCACGATGTTGCCACCGTGACCGGGGCAGGAAACGGAATCGGTCGGGCGATTGCTCAAGCGCTCGTGCGCGAAGGCGTGCGCACCATGTTCGCCGACATCAGTGCCGAGCGCGTCGCGGCGGCCATGGCCCAGGCACCCCCGCCCGGAACTCGCCTTGGCCTGGATCGGCGATCTGGCCCGTCGCGACGAGCGTTCCCGATTGCTCGCCGATGCTCCCGCCACGCTGGGCACGATCACGCATTTCGTTCAGCGCCTCGCCGCCCAGGCGAGAGGCCGACCATGCGTTTTCCGTGAGCGACGATACGTGGACAGAAATGCGTGAGGTGAACGTCGATGCGGGTTCGAATTGTCGCGAGGCCTGGCACGGTCGCTCATCGCACAGAAGAGACCGGGGTCCTTTCTGTTCCTGACATCGCTTCATGCAGGAACACCCCGCAACCTGCCTCACTAGCACCTCAAAGGCCGCACTTTCGATGCTGGTGAAGGAACTCGCCAAGACACTGGGCCGCTTCAGTATTCGCGTGAATGCCCTCGTGCCGGGTGCCATCGCGGCGGGCGGCTTCGTCGCAGACCCGGATATGGCTCGACACATACCGCTCCGGACGTCTGGGCGGCGCCGCGGACCTCGCACCCCCATGGCGCTCGCTTTGCTGTCAGACCGCGTGTCCGGCTATGTCACCGGTTCCTCCATTGTCGTTGACGGCGGTCTGTCGCTCATGAACTGGTTCGAGCCGCCAGAACTGGACATGGCTTGATGCCGCCTTGGCGCAGAAGGACCTCAATCGTCCACGGCATCGGGCGTCGGGTGAATTCACGGGCTGTTCGCCCATGCGGATCCGCTTCAGATACTTTTCCGTGAAGTCGATCCGCAGTTCGATGAACAACGGCAGATGGTCGGACATCTGCCATGTCCTCCATTCCTTCGAGTAATAGGTCTTGCGTTTGGCCACTGTATCCGGCCACTTTCCATTGGCTTCCTGAGTGGAAAGGCAAGCCTCGGCCTCGTCCTCCGTGAACACGGCCTTGTAGTAGTTCAGCACTCCCGCGTTGTTCGCGCTCGGGCCCAGTTCAGTTCGTCCCACGAAACCAGGAACGCGATCTGGTCGTAGTTCTTGTCACCGCCGATGTTGCTCGCCCACCGCAGTGCGTTGCTGTCCAAGGTGAGGTCAGCTGGCAGGATGAACTTGTGCTTGCGAAGCGCCTTCATCGTATCGTCCTCGGGGCTCACGACGTTCATGTCGCCAAGGAGGATGTAGTTCTGACCATCCTTGTCAGCCCTTCTTCAGGAACTTGGCGACCGCGTCGATTTCCGCGACCCGCCGCGCATAGCCGTCCCCGGGTCGTCACCGTAGTACATGAACCGTGCAGAGATTGAACTTGAACCATCCGGACTGAAACCGCACAAGGAACGGGCTCTCGCAAACTGGTGCTCGCCTCCGACCAGCGACGATTTCGGCAACACGATCTCGCCGGCAATGTGCTTGAACTGCACCTTGGTCTCGTCGAACAGGAACACCATGCGCTCACGCCGTTTCCGGACGGCCCTTCGGTGACATCCGTCGCCACGTACCGCCACGCAGGCCCGAGCAGGTTCATCACCTTCTCGAATGGCCGCATATCCTCGTTGACCTCCTGCATTGCGACGAGGTCGAAAGCCGATACGACCTCGGCGATGTAGTGGAGCGATTCCGCGAGTCTTGGCCCCTGACCGAACTTGTCGGAGTCGAAGTCGCGCACGTTCCACGTTGCAAGCAGCAGGGTGTCGGTGGCGGTCCGCCCGGGGACAGTTCGCGCGATGAGTTTCCGCAGTGCATTGATATGGTCGATGGCCTCTCGCGGTCCGCCGTCTTCCAGTACTTCAGGGGCCAGTACATGGGCATGGCTGTCTCCCGATCCAGGTAAGCGGGAAGTCGCCTCCACCAGGTCATGCCGACGGAACACGACATCGCGGGAATGATGCCGATCGAAGACCGCCGCAGCAACAGCAAACGTCAATAGTCGGCAGCGATCGGTGACAAACCGTGGCGACCTGCAAGCGAAGAACCCGAATTCCACTTCACCCTGCCGTCGTGCACGAAAGATATCTTGCAGGTCCGAAGTTCCGAGGGCCGGGAGCCGCCCTGCTATGCCCGGGCAGCCTTGGCGACCAGCGGAAGCGCGAGACACAGACGCGTCCCCCACGCGGCGCCGGCGATGTGCGCAGACTGCCCCCATGCAGCCAGGCGATTCTCTGCGTGATGGCCAGGCCCAGACCGCCGAACCCGCCGCCTGGCCGTGAAGGCGGCGATTCGCGCAGGGGCCGGCCGGCATCGAGGCGACTGGAAATCTCTCCCGGCAATCCCGGGCCCGTCGTCTTCCACCAGTACCGTCACGCCCTGCCCTCTGTGCGTGAGGCTCACTCTTACAGGTCTCTGCCCGGCTCCATGACGTATGGCGTTGTCGATCAGATTCGTCAGTGCGCGGTCTATGAGTTGCAGATCGCCTTCCATGTCGATGGGACCCGGCGGCGAGCCGAGCAGGGCGACGGGAGACGGTCGCGCGGAAAGCTCGAATTTCTGTACCGTGTCGTGGACGAGTTCATCGAGACGGAATCGGTCCCGCTGCATGATCTCGTCCGTGGATTGGAGGCGCGCAAGCTCGAACAGTTGTTGAGACATGCGCCGCACCTTGTCACTCTGCGCAATGGCTGCAGCGACGTAGCGGCGCCTCTCCTCCGGCTCGATGGCGACACCGCGCTGTTGCAGCGCCTCGAGATAACCGTGAAGCGCGGTGAGTGGCGTACGCAAGTCGTGCGCTACATTGGCGATCACCTCCCGGTGTGCCGCCTGCTGGGCTGCCTGGTCCTTCGCCTGCGTCTCGATTCTTAGCGCCATCGTCTCGAATGATCGCCCGATCGCCGCGACTTCGTCTCCGGATACGGCGGCAGACACGGCACCGTCGTCAGGATTCGATCGGTCGACACGAAAAAGACTGCATTCTCAGAGCGAGCTGACGCAGCGGCCGCGTGAGGGATCGAACAGCCATGAGACCCACGATCAGGGTGAGCGCGAGTCCGGCGCCAATGCCCACTGCGATGGATGCCCACAAACGCCGCGAGCCCACGTTGCCCTCCGCGTGCATGCGGGCCTGCCCGTTGAGAACCACATAAAGATACCCGGGCGGACTACCGGACACCGAGGGGAACATGGCTGCGCTGAATATCTTGGGTCTGCCGGGCGCCTTGGGGTCCGAACCGGGTATCGGCAGGCTTTCGTCGGACAGGAAACGCCGCACTGCCTGCATGTTCACCTGGGCCTCCCGCACGTCACCGGGATCGCCAAGGTAGGCGCGGACGCGCCCGTCCTGGTCCAGCACGTAGACGTCGATGGCCGGGTTGACGGTCATCAGCATGTGCAGGAGGGAATCGAGCGCGGCCCGATCGAGGGCTCCATCCACGGGCTTCGTGACCTCCGGCCAGTGCTCGACGATGTGCCGTGCAAGTCCGTGCGACAGGCGCTGGAGCGTCTCGCGCTCGTGCTCGACCGTCACGTGGTGCTCCAGGAACGCCACGAACAAGCTGAAACCGAGCAGCAGCCCCGCAAATGCCACGACGATCCGATGGGAGAGTGACAGCGTCACTTCGACGTCACCCTGTCGCCGAAACGATGGCCCATGCCCCAGACAGTCTCGATGAGCCTGGGCGCCTGCGGGTCCTCCTCTATCTTGCTGCGCAGGCGATTGATGTGGAGAGTTGACCGTGTGTTCATACCCGTCAGATCCGGTACCCCACACGCGATTGAGCAGATCGGTCCGGCTGAAGATCTGCCGCGGATGACGTGCCAGGAAGTGGAGCAGATCGAACTCCCGCAACGTGAGTGTCACCACCTGTTCCCCGCGCCTCAATTCTCGCCGGACCGGATCGAGCACGCACCCGCCGAAGCGAAGTTCCGCCGGCGCCGCGTCGGCACGGCGCAGTTTCGCTGCCCGGCGCAACAGCGCCCGAACCCGGGCCACCGTTCCAGCACCGAGAATGGCTTGGGCAAGTAGTCGTCGGCGCCCAGTTCGAGTCCAGCACACGGTGAGTCTCGCTGGTCCCGTGCGCTCACGATGATCAGGGCACGTAGTCGGCTCGCTCCCGGATGTGGCGACGCGTCCAGCCCATCCGCACCCAGCATGAGATCCAGCACGACGGGGTCGGGCAACTTGGCGACCCTTGGCTTCCATGGCATTTCTGCCATCGCTTTCCCGATGGACGGAAAAACCGGCCTGGTTGAAGGGTGCGGTGCCACCACCTCCGCAATGGCGTCGTCGTCCTCGACGAGCAGCAGGTTCTGGGTCGTCACGCCTCGTGTGCCTGCGGGCTCCACGCATTCAGTTTGACCACTTCAGGTTCGAAGACCTCACGCAGCCGTGAACTTCCGGTGGGACTCCGTGACCGTGTCCTGCGCACCATGGGCTGGATCCCGATTGTCCCAGGTCCTCGTGCCACGCTCGTCATGACTGTCGAAAAGGAGATACCCGAATGATCAGTACAAGGGTGGCCAGACCTCTCGCAACCTTCGTCGGCGTGCTCCGGACTTGCAGGTGGCGCAGCGCCGCGCAAGTCATGGTGACCATCACCGTGGAGAACCTGACACCGGCGGGCAGCGTCG
>JADJPK010000032.1 GCA_016713305.1 Betaproteobacteria bacterium | reverse complement strand
GAAGCCGCGGATCGGATCCGGACATTTTGTGGGGCGAGAGAGCGCGGCGGCTGCGGGCTGAGCGCGAGATCTCTACGGTCGAAATGGGATCTGGAGTGGCGGGCGGCTGTGGGCGATCAGCGAGTCTGTCGCTTCTTCGCCAGTCAGCGCCTCGTGGAGTTGGTGTATGGCATCGGCTGCTCCGGGGGGCGGAAGGGGCAGCGAAGCGTTGATCCGCTATGCGGCATCGCTTCCCGAAGACACCGTCACGCCAGATCACGCTGCCTCCCGTCGAGTTCAGGAGCCACGGCAGTTTGAAGTGGTTCTCCGCCCTGAAATCGTGGGCGGCGTAAAAGTGCGCACGCGCAGCGCATCGGCTATTCTAGTAGCTGCCCGCCCGGGCCTGCGGGCGTCCTGCTGCGGGCAGCCCTGCCGGCCTCCTGACGTGCTGGAGTTTCTGGCCGCCCGGGTCGAGGGGGAACCTGCTCGTCAGTGCATCAGGAGATCCAGTAAGTGAGCCCGCCGTTTCCCGCAGGGACCGCTGGATCTCGATGCCGTGCGCACGACCGTGGCCGACGTCGCGCGGTTTGACGCCTTCGACCTGGGCCCGGCCATCTTCGCCGGTGATCCCGCACCACCCGCTGAGGATGCTGGATTTGTCTCCTCGGCGAGTGGGGCGCTGGGCTTCTCTCCTCCTGGTGCTGTGGGCCTTCGCCGAGGAAATTCGCGCCACAAAGCGCATCCGGAATCCGTGGCTTCGCATGCCGCCGCTCACCCAGGCGATGTGCAAGCGATGCCAAGGTGTGGGGCGAAGGGCAGAGGGATGCCCGCGGCCGTGCGACGCCCTCGATGACGCGCGTGTTCCGACCGCCCTGGCACACGCCAGCGGCATCGACAGGATCATCAAAGGTGTTCGGGTGTCGGCGATGCCTGGACGGAACTGGAGCACTTGCGATGCGCCCGGACGGCCCCTGATCCGCTTCCCGCCGCGCACGCCGCCTGATCCGGCTCCCGCGCGAGGGCGCCCTCGCAACTTCCGGCCTTCTCCGGACTGGCCTGTGCTGCAGGACCGCATCGCCTGCTTCCTCTCCGATTCGGGCAAGAGCAATTGAGATGTTTCACTTGCACCGCATTTCCGCGGTTGTCCGACGTATCCGGGTTAGAATCTGGCATCCATTTCGGACTTCCTTCCGCATGGACGTACAGAGCTACATGACGGGCACCGCCTGGGCGGCGCGCCGCATCGCGGGCCGCAGGCCTGCTGCTGATTCGCGCGCCATGACGGGCTTCCCTGCCTCGCCACTTGACCAGTCGCGCTTCGCGCGGGGAACGCGGAGTCCGCTTTCGCCTTCCCCGCCGCCAATGGTGCGGGCCGATGCCGCGCAGGCAAGGGCGCTCCAAGGGGCTTCGACCCGGAGATGGTGGGACTGGGTTGATCCCTTTCGCGAAAAGGGGCGTGGCGCACTATGGCACAGGGCCTGCGGAGATCGCCTGAAGCTCACCGATCCCATCGGCGAGGTCAAGCGGACCTGCGGTACTGGCCTCACGGAATCCGGTCGGCTACCGCATGCGTGTGCCGCTGGGCGTCGATCGGTATCATCCACGAGGCCCGGCCCAACGTGACGGCCGACGCCGCCGGTCTGTGCTCGAAGACAGCGCGGGCAACGGCCATTCTCCGGACGGCGGCTCGGAAGCCATCCGCTGAAACCAGGCTATCGCAAGCGCCTGCGTGCAGGAGGGCCTGCGTGTCGGCCAGCCTTCCCGAGTCGGCGGTTAGGTCATTGAGACCACCGACCGGGCTGCGGTCGGGCGAACTCATCACCAAGAAGGGACTACGTCGACGGATCGTTCCCGCGGCGGTAAGGTACTCATTGGAACGCATCAGCAACGAGGCGTGCATTCCCGTCATCAAGCACTTGGACGGTACCCGGTACGGCTTCCCCCCATCGACGAGGGACGCCGACTTCGACAAGTCGGTACAGCGTCGCGGATAACGCCAAGACCCAGCGCTACGGCACCCGGGCAACACTACGGAACCCCTGCTCGGGTGCATGCGTCGATCGCCGCGGTGAGTCCTGCCCACGCCTGGCGGGCAGTCTACCGGCGAGAAGCAGGCGGAGCTGCGCGGCTGCGGACGCGCCCGGCGTCTCGTGCCGGGCATGAATGAGGCGACGGACGAGGACCGGGGTACGGAGTACCCGGCCCCAATCCCCAGCGTGCGGGTCGTCGATCTGCCTGGACGCCGGCCATCGAGCACAACAATTCCCATGGGTTCCAGGCTCATTTGACGCGATCGTCACGCGGGCGTACGCAAGCGCTCGCCGTTTTCCTCCGGCGAGGTCGATTCCAGTTCGGTGATGGTCAACGCCCACCGCTTCGCGACGGATTCCGAGTACGGCCCGGTCTTGAGATCGGCATCTCCACCGGGACATGCTGCACGCGCGCGGGCCGGGCCTCCGGCCCCACCTCAGCTCAAGTACGTGGTGCTCGGCGACGGCCAGGTCCGCGGACTCCGACCTACGGGTGCGTCTGGGCCTCCTGGTTGCTGGCACGCCCCCCAGAGGGAGAGATCGCCGTGGCGGCGCGGCGCGCGCGCGGTGCCGGGGCCCATCCGAGACCCGGGCGCAAGGACGGTGACGAGCGGCGAGGAACGTGCCTCACGCCCGCGCTGCCTGACGGCGCCGACAGCCGCCCGATCTTCCCTCGCGCCAGCTCCGGTTCGAACTCGAACTGGTGAAGGCGGAACAGAACAGGAAGTTGCCCGCGCCCATTTCGAAGCCCAGGTGGGCAAGCGCCTTGGAAGAAACAGGCCCGTGCCCTCCCGGAGAGCTTTCCCCATGCCCTCCGCCTGCACCGTCTGCCGGACGGCCGTTCCCGGCGTGCAGGTGTCGCTCTCTGGTCGCCGCTCAGGCCGTGCCTGGTGTCGGCGCTGGCCGACGCCGACCACCGTCAACAGGAGCCGGAGTTGATCAATCTGGTCGAAGTGTCGGGTCCCCGACATCGGCGACTTCCAGGGATTCCGGGTCATCGAGGTGCTGGTCAACGTGGGCGACACTGCCAAGCCGGAGGATCTCTCGTCACCGCTGGAGTCCGAGAAGGCGATCGGCGGAGGTGCTGCCTCCGTCGGCCGTGTGTAAGGCCGGGCGAGACCTGGAGATGGGAAGGTCGTCGACAAGGCTGTCGCAGGGCACGCTGGTCCTCGTCCTCGAGGCGACTGGGCGCGATTGCAGCGGCGGTCGCCTGCGCAGCCGCGTCGGCCTCGGCAGCGGTCGCGGCGTCCCGTCCCCCGGCCGGGGGCCGCAACTGGGCGGCTCCGGGCTCGCCCAGCGGGAGCCCCCACGGTCGCGACGGCGACTCCAGGTCGCGCGTCGTACGCCGAAGTCGGTCTCTGGGCCCGCCCTGGCGGTTACATTGACGCCCACGCCGCGCCGCCGACCTCGCCAGGAAGGTGGCGATGACTGAGCGCTACGACTCTGGTGGGCAGGTGCCCGCCTGAAACGTGGGCTGCATCCCGTCGAAGGCGCCTGCTGCACGCCGCACGCGTGGGATTCCGAAGGCTGAGGAAATGGCGCACTTCGGCGTGAAGTCCCGCAAAGCCCCCAGATCGAGATCGACCAGCTCCGCGCGGGTGGAAGTACGAGCGTCGTCTGCCGGCTCATCAAAGGGCTTGGCCGGTCCTGGGGGAAGCAGCGCAAGGTCGAGGTCGTGCCCGGCGTAGGCAAGTTCGCTTCACCGAACCTGCATCGAGGGGACCGCCGCGGACGGTCCGAGGAGAGACCGTTCCTTCGATCACTGCATCATCGCGGCCGGCTCGCAGGTGGCGCGCATTCCGGGATTTCCCGTACGACGACCTGCGCCTCATGGATTCCACCGGTGCGCTGGCGCCGACGGCATCCCGAAGCGCATGCTGGTGATCGGCGGCGGCATCATCGGCCTGGAGATGGCCTGTGTCTACGACGCCCTCGGCAGCCGTCAGCGTGGTGGAACTGTGCGACGGCCTGATTCCCGGCGCCGATCGGGATTTGGTCGCCCTGCTGCACAAGCGCCTGGACAAGCGCTACGAGCCGGACGACCGCGGCTTCATCCCGGTCGACAAGCAGCAGCGTACCAACGTGCCGCACATCTATGCCATCGGCGACGTCGTCGGTGAACCCATGCTCGCCCACAAGGCCACGCACGAAGCCAAGGTCGCCGCCGAAGTCATTGCCGGACACAAGGCGTTCTTCGATGCGCGCACCATTCCCTCGGTCGCCTACACGGATCCGGGAGGTCGCCTGCGATGGGCCTGACGGAGCCGGCAAGGCACTGGGCATCGAGTTCGAGAAGGCGTTCTTTCCTGGGCGGCAAGCGGGCCGGCACTGGCCATGGGCCGTGCAAGAGGGCCTCACCAAACTGCTTTTCGAGAAGGGTACGAAACGCCTGCTCGGCGCAGGCATCGTGGGGTCGAATGCGGGCGAACTCATCGCCGAAACCGTGCTCGCGCTGGAGATGGGCGCGGAGGCCGGCGACCTCGGCTTGACGATCCACCCGCATCCGACGCTGTCGGAGACGGTGTTCTTCGCCGCGGAGATCGCCGAGGGCGCATCACCGACCTTGACATGCCGGTCAAGAAGCGCTGACCGGGTCCCTACGAGTGCTCCAGTCAGGCACTGGGGTTCGTCCTGGCTCATCGCCGCCAGTGCTTGAGGAGTCTGTCCGGCGAGTGCGTGTGGTTCGCGTTCCGCGGCAACAACATCCTCGGTGCGGCGAGACGACGCAAGGTCGAGGTGCCGTGCGTGGAACATCCTCGCAGCTGGGGCTGGACCCGGTGGGCACGCAGTATCTCGGCACCCTGCACGGACGGCATTGCTTCTCCGCGGAGTGCGGAGGACGCCTCGGAACGCGCCGGAGGACCTGCGCTGGGCGGGACTGCGAAGCCTGTTCGGCATCATCGACGACGGGACTTTCCTGCTGGCCGGCCGCGCTGTGCAGATCGTGGATCGGGACAGCTCGCACCAATTCTGCGGCCGCGGCGGCACGCCCAAGAAGCGCAAGAATCAAGAAAGGCCCCGCGTGAGCCCGAGCTGCAGCCAGACGCACTATCCGCGCGTCGCAACGGTGGCGATGGCGCTCGTGCAACGGGGGACGCGAACTGCTGCTCGCGCGCTCGCCGCATTTTCCGCCGGGCATGTTCAGCGCGCTGGCTGGGTTCGTCGAACCGGGAGAGAGCATCGAGGACTGCCTCGTGCGGGAGGTGAAGGAGGAAGTCGGGATCGACGTCGTCAACCTGCGCTATTTCTCCAGCCAGCCGTGGCCGTTCCCGCACTCGCTGATGATCGCCTTCCGCTGCGACTACGCCGGCGGGGACATCGTGCCGCAGGAAGGCGAGATCGAGGCGGCGGACTGGTTCACGCTGGACGCTCTGCCCGATGCTGCCGCATCGCCTGAGCATCGGCCCGGCGCCTGATCGACGCGGCGCTGGCTGAGCTGCGCGCGTCTTGAGGGCGGCGGAAGACTTGGCTGCGATTTCGACGTTCCACTTCCGGAGTGCGATCCGGGGAGGATCCTCACCGAAGTCTCCGGTTTCAGCGCGTTCCGCGGCCAGCAGGACGCGATCGTGGAATACGTCTGCGCCGGCGGCGACGCTGTGGTGCTGATGCCCACGGGTGGAGGCAAGAGCCTCTGCTACCAGATCCCCGCCATCGCTCGCCATCGTGCGGGACGCGGCGTCACCATCGTGGTGAGCTCCGCTCATCGCGCTGATGCACGATCAGGTGGGGGCGTTCGAAGAAGCCGGCGTGCATGCCGCCTGCCTCAACTCGTCCCAGTCTCCCGACGAGGCACGCGAGGTCGAGACGGAGCTTCGAGCCGCCCGCCTCGTGCTCCTGTACGTCGCCCCGGAACGCATGCTCACGCCGCGATTCCTGGCGATGCTGGATGCCCTCCACGAACGCGGACTGCTCGGTTCCTTCGCGATCGACGAAGCGCACTGCGTGAGTCAGTGGGGCCACGATTTCCGCGAGGACTACCTCGGGCTCACGGTGCTGCACGAGCGCTATCCGGATGTGCCGCGCATCGCGCTGACGGCAACGGCCGACGAATTCACGCGTCAGGACATGGTGTCGCGCCTCAATCTCGACGGCGCGCGCATGTTCGTGGAGGCAGTTTCGACCGCCCGAACATCCGGTACACCCTCGTGGAGAAGGACAATCCGCGCGCAGGTGCTGCGCCTCCTGCGGGAAGAGCATCCCGGGGAAGCCGGGATCGTAAATTGCGGTAGCCGCAACCGCGGACGACACGGCCGCGTGGCTCAACGGCGAAGGCATCGAGGCCCTGGCCTACCACGCGGGACTCGACGCGCAGACGCGTCGGGAACGGCAGGACCGCTTTCTGCGGGAAGACGGCATCGTCATGGTGGCCACCATCGCGTTCGGCATGGGGATCGACAAGCCCGATGTGCGCTTCGTCGCGCATCTCGATTCGCCGAAGAACATCGGAGGGCCTACTATCAGGAAACCGGTCGGGCGGGACGCGATGGCGCGCCTGCCGATGCATGGATGACGTACGGGCTGTCGGACGTGGTCAACCAGCGCCGCATGATCGACGAGAGCCCGGCGGCCGACGAGTTCGGGCTGCATCCAGCGCTCGCGTCTTGATGCGCTGGGTCTCGCGGAGCGCACGATTGCCGCTGTGTCAGGCCGCTCGCGTACTTCGGCGAGCGCTCGCAGCCCTGCGGCAACTGCGACAACTGCCTGGAGCCGCCGGAACATGGGATGCCACGGAGGCGGCGCGTAAGGCGTTGTCGTGCATCTTCCGCTTCGACCAG
This sequence comes from Betaproteobacteria bacterium, assembly GCA_016713305.1. NCBI lineage: Bacteria > Pseudomonadati > Pseudomonadota > Betaproteobacteria > Betaproteobacteria bacterium. The sequence continues at coordinate 20,612 of JADJPK010000032.1, read as the reverse complement.
CACGGAAGAATGGCGGCGCGACGCGGTTTCGGTGCGGGTCATCTCATCGATGTGCCGCGAGAGAAAATCCACCGAGAAAGTCGCGCAGTACGGCCATGTGCAGCTTTCCAGTTCGGAATAGGCGCGGATCTGTTTGAGGCACGTTGGCGTACGGTGCTTCGTCAGCTGGCAGGGCGGTTACGTCCAGGCGGAAGGCGAGTACAACAGCCAGTCTCCACCGGGACTTCCCGGTCCGTTCTGAAAGGCGACATAGCCATCGTGGGCGTGCGCCGAACGAAGCCGCGGGGCCTGCAAAGCGGCGAGATGCCACCGGCAGGCGCCGCGACACCGATGCCGGAACTGGCGCAGGAGGACCTGTCGCGCTTTCGCGCGCTGCGCGAGTGGCGCGCGCGCGTGGCACGGGAACACGCACTCCCGGCTTACGTCGTTTTTCACGAGATGCGACGCTCGCAGAGATCGCCCGGCGAAAACTGGCAACCCTCCTCGCGCTCGGCACCGTCCGAGGCGTCGGCGCCACGGAAACCGGAGCGATACGGCATGGACATCCCGACCGTGCTCGAGACCGTCTGTCCGGTGGGACGCGGCCGCATGACGAGCGGTTTCGCACCGTTCCCTGTGGCCCGCGGTGGGATGGATCGGTGCCTCGCGGTCGTGATCTATTTCCACCTGATTCCCGATCCGCCTTGGCTCGACGATGGAAGATGGCGACAAGGTGCAGCACCTCGTCGCATACGCGCGTCTCATGGCGTGGTTCGCCCAGGCTCGCGGCGCCCGGCCCCCACCGGCGGACGACAGGCCTGTTGCTGGTCGCGATGGGGATCGTGCTGGAATTCGCCCAGGGGCTGACCGGATACCGGTTCATGTCACTGGCCGACATGGCCGCCAACGCCGCCGGCGTCGCGCTGGGGTGGTTCGCCGCTCCGCCACGATTGCCCGACGTCTACGCGTGGTCGGCCAACCTGCTGAGCCGCCGGTGAAGGGACGGGTCCGAAAAGACCCCGCTCAGCGTTCCTCGCGCTTCAACTGCCGCCAGTCCTCCTGCAGTTCCACCAACGGATTGAAGTTCACCGAATCGGACAGGATGTATTCGCCCTTGCCGTTGGTCCACGCGTTGCGATAGCCCGAGGGACAGTTCGATGCGTTCCTGGGTGCGCGGATCCGAGTACACCTCGACGCCCCGGATCACCTGGCTGAACTGCTCCGCCTGACGGTCCTGCACCTCCTGCCTTTGCCGCACCGTCTCGCGCCAGGTGTTCTGAATGGACGCATTGGCTTCCTGCCAGATGCGATGGCGATCACGGGCGGCGTCCGAATTGATCTTGTTGATGCTGGACTGGAACCTTGCGATCGCAGCCGCATAGGCGGGATTGGGCCGCACGGAAGTCACCATGGTCGCGAACAATCCGGACCGGGCGTCGAGTTCACCCTTGGGAGCGCGAACGCCGAACACGTTGTATCCCGTGACCGTATAGGTGCTAGAGGAGTAGTTCATGTTCCCCTGCATGAGATCGGCCGTGTTGGCCGTCGGCATGACCGTGACGGCGACGGTCGCGCTCATCCACTCGTCCACCTCCCGGCCGGCCACCGTGTAGCCCAGACGTGCCTTCACAGCATCGACGCGGATGCCGCGCATGTAACCGGCCTGGATCAGTGGCTGGACCTGCTGCGTCAGCACGCGCTGTTCTGCCTGTGCGACACCCGACACCGGTTCCACGGCGCCCATCTGCGCCCCGCGTCGCACGGCGGGGATCACCAGATTGCGCACGAAGTTCGTCGCGTCCAGAACCGGATGCGGCGGGCAGCCGGTTCGATTCGCAGCCTGTTGCTGGAGAATCGGCTGCATCATCGGGTCGTCGGTCCACCGCCACGTGTACGCGGGAAACGATTCGAATGCCGTCAGACCATCGGGGGCCGTCGCACGAAAGGTGATTCTCACGATGTTGGCCGGGCAACCCATCTGGCTCGCGTCCCATTGCACGCTGTCCTCGACCTTCCAGTCGGAGGGCACGAGCATGCGAAACACTTCGACGGGTTCGCCGAACCCCTGCTTGTCCATCACGCGCACGAGCCGCATCCGGTACACGCCCGCACTCTTTCCATTGGCCACGGGCGCCGGCGATGGCGTCGTCGCCGGAGTCCCCTTGCTGCCAGCCGGCGCGGTGCCCTTGCCGAGTTCGCGCTTCTTCGCCTCGTACTCGTCCTTGCCCAGGATGCCCGCCTGATAGGCGGCATCGAGCGCTCGCAGCTTCTCCGGATCCGGCGCGGCGAGGGCGGCGGCGACCTGGAGGAACAGCATGGCGGCGATGGCCGTTCTTGCGTCTGCAAACCGTTTCATGGCCCCTTTCCTTGCTGATCGTGGCGGAGCGCGGGCTAGCGCGGCACCGTACCCAGCCGTACCTGCACATTGCCCGAACGGCCGCCGCGCACGAGACCCAGCGTGACCTGCTGACCCGGCTTGCTGCGCCCCACCGCCTGCACGAGCGATTGGGCATCGGTCACCGGAGCGCCATCGAACGATACGACGACGTCCCCCGGCTGGATTCCGGCAGCGTCGGCCGGACTGCCGGGAGCGACCTGCGCAACCAGCGCGCCCTTCTCGAGGCCGGTCATCTGGACATCGTCCGCTTCCAGCGCGCGGGTGGCCACGCCCAGCATGGGTCTGCCCGCCGCAGGCGCAGGGGTGCCGGATTCATCGGCCGTGCGGCGCGGGGGTGCAGGCCGCGCCGGCGGTTCGGTCGACGCGAGCAATGCGGCTTTCTTCTGCGCGTACTCGTCGTCGCTGAGCACTCCCGCCAGATGCGCCTGTTCCAGCGCCTCCAGCTTTCGCTTCCTCTCCGGAGAAACGGGAGGGCGCGGACTGCGCGGGGACGGGTCGGCGCGTCCGTCGGCAAAACGCACGCCCTTCTCCATGGACTCGATGGCCGCCTTGTGCCGGGCGAAATCGTCCTGCGGCGTGCTGGTCATCATGACCAGCGTCCCGCCGGGGAACGGTGCCGCGACCACGCGGAAGAAGGAAGGCTGGCCCTTGGGGTTGGTGCCCGAAGCGATCAGAAGTTCGGCAGGCTTGCCGCCGACCGTGGCCGGCCCGCGTTTCAGTTCCTGATACTTGCCCCACTGGGTGGCCACCTGCCCCGCCACGCTTTCCACCATTTGCCCGGGAGGAAGATGGCCGACGGTCACTGAAAGCGACGAATTGCCCGATACCAGAACGGACATCTGTTCCGAACTGGCGGCAACCGACCAGTCCTTCGGCACGGCAAGCGTGAAGCGCCCGCCCGGATCACGGAGAGTGGATTGTCCTGCCGCCGATCCTGCTGCAAACAAGGCGGAGAGGAAGACCACCACCGCTGCCGCGCTCAGACGTATGCCCTGGAGAAGCAGGACGGGGGAACTGTTCAACCGGGATTGCATGGCGGCCTCCGGGGCTGGGTCTGGCCGCATCATAAGCCCCGCGCCGCGATCTCGGCGGGAGGAAAGGCGCGCCAGGCCCCGGGGCCCCGCTGCGCCCGGACGTTCACTTCGGCAGCCGGTGCTCCACTCCGTACCTGGCGTAGATACGACCCAGGGTGCCGTCGGCGATGAGCGAATCGAGCACCTTGTTGACCTCGTCCACCAAGGCCTGGTCGGACTTGCGCAGGCCCACCGCGACATCCCACGAGAGTCTGGCGCTGTCGAAGGCATAGGTCATCCGTACGCCGGCATCCTGGTGCTTGTGGATGTAGTAGCTGAGCGTGGCGAACGACACGGCGGCGGCAGGAATGGCTCCCTTCGCCAGTTCGTCGACCATGTCGTCCTGGAACGCGTAGGGGGGTCAAGGATGCACCGCTCTTGCCCAGCACGACGCTGGCCACCGACCCCACCATCGCCCCCACCTTGCGGTCCTTCGGCAGATCCTTGTAGTCCTGGACGGGTTCGATGCCGGGAGCGAAGCCGAGCACGACACCCGAGCGCTGATAGGGCCGCGACAGAAGGGCGCGGCCCTTGTACATCTCCGGATTGTTGACACTGTCGAGCTGCATGTCGCAGTTGACCACGTTGGCGCGGCGACGCGGCACGACCCATTCGATGGAGAGGGAGAGCTTGAGCCCCTCGGCGATGGCGCGCCCCACTTCGACCTGAAACCCCGGGTCTCCCGGTTTGTCGCTGGCGTAGGGCAGCGTCTCCGGACTCGCGCACAGGGAGATGGTGCCCAGAGCGCGGACTTCCGCCAGCGTACGGGCCGACGCGGAACCGTTGAACGCTGCCACCAGCGCAGCGGCCACAAGCCACCCGAAGGGGACATGTTTCGCCCGGCGGCGCTTGTGTGACTTCCGGTCATGGGTTCTGTGGCTCCTCGCCTTCCCTTCAGATTGCGAATGAATTTCACGATCAACCGGATCTGGTCGTCGGAATAGATGCTGCCGAACGCCGCCATGCGGCTGGGCAGACCGTTCTTGATGAGGTTGACCATGTACTCGTCGCTACGTTCGGAATTCATGAGCTGCGGCCCCTTGCCGGCCTTCCGGCCGTAGTCCGCATGACAGAAACCGCAGATGTTGCGGAAGGTGTTCTTGACGTCGAAGTGCTTCTCGGCCGGCGCCGCATCGTCGGCGCTTGCCGGCTCGACCCCGAGAGCGAGGGCTGCCGCCAGGGACAGCGCCGAAATCGGGACCAAACGGCGGTGATTGTTCACTGCATACCTCCGCAAAATATCAGGATTGGGCGCCCGCTCGCGGGCCGCCTCCACCCCGCAACGCCCGACGGTCCTTTCGGGTGACAGGGATGGAAAAAAGGGCGGAGACGATGTCCCCGCCCTTCCTCCAGGCCCCGCGGCAGTTGCCGCGCCAGGTCTGGATTACGGCAGTGCGAACACCTTCAGCACGCCGGAATCCTTGGGCATGCTCTTCCAGGGCTCGCCCCAGAGATCGCCGTAGCCGTCGCCGACCAGGCTTCCCCAGCCGGTCATCACGGCCACGTACTGCTTGCCCTTGGCCTTGTAGGAGATCGTGCCGCCGTTGCTGCCCTGACCCATGTTGTGCGCCCAGAGCTTCTTGCCGTTGGTGGCATCGTAGGCCGTGAACATGCCATCTGCTTCAGGCACGAACAGCAGGTTGCCGGCCGTGGACAGCAGACCGCCGTGAGGCACCGCACCCGGATACTTGATCTCGAACTTCACCGCACCGGTGATCGGATCGCGAGCGCGGATGTGTCCGTGCGGAGGCTGGTCGCCGGGGCCGTGCATCGTGAAGTTGGCGCCGATGTTGAGCTGGACGACGGGCTCGGTGATCGGCTCGGTCTTCACGATGTCCAGGTCCATACACCACTCGAAACCGACCTTGTACATCAGGTTGGTCTTCGGGCTGTAAGTACCCGCGTTCCAGCTGTAGCCGCCAGCGATGGCCGGGCAGAGGTTCTTGTGCTTGCCTTCGGGCGGATCCCAGCGGCCGACCAGCGTGCCGTCGTCCTTGATGTCCTTCACGAAGTTGATCGCGTCCACACCCTTGTAGACCTTCACGGGCTTGCCGGACTTGCGGTCGAACACGAACACGAAGCCGCTCTTGCTGGGATGCACGACGTACTTCTTGCCGTCCCGGTCGATCATCATCAGCTCGCCCTGGGCGGGGTCGAAGTCCCAGGCGTCATGCGGCAGAACCTGGTGATAGCTCTTCAGTTCGCCCGTGTCGGGATTCAGTTGCAGCACGGAGGAGGTGTACAGGTTCAGGCCGGGGCGGGGTCCTTCGGTCATGAACTTGTCGCCGGCCCAGTCGTACAGGGGAGCCGGGTTGGCGGTACCCCACCACACCGTGTCGTTCTCCGGATCGTAGCTGCCGGCCATCCAGCCGCCGCCACCACCGGTCTTGTAGGAGTCACCGCCCCAGGTGTTGCGCGCATCCGACTTCGTGCCGTCGTTGCCGCCGGCGGTCATGAAGGACCACACCTTCTCGCCGGTCTTGGCATTGATGCCGAAGATCGGGCCGCGATCGGGCCACTCGCCGCCCTGGGCGCCGATGATGACCTTGTCCTTCACGAGCAGGGTGCACCCGGTGAAGCCGACCGTCAGCTTCTCGGAATTGACCAGCTTGGTTTCCCAATTGAGCTTGCCGGTCTTGATGTCGATGGCGGCCAGCTTGCCATCGAGCGTGCCCATGTAGATATTGCCGTAGCCGATGGCGATGCCGCGGTTGTAGGGCGAGTGCGTCTGCCGTGCGACCAGGTCCTCGTTCAGCTTGTGCTTGTATGTCCAGATCATCTTGCCCGTCGCACCGTCCAGTGCGTAGACCTGGTTGTACGGGCTGGTGTAATACAGCACGCCGTCGACGGCGAGCGGAATACCTTGCAGGCCGCGGTTGGCGCGCGACGCAACGTGCGACCAGGCTTCCTGCAGCTTGCCGACGTTCCTGGTGTTGATGTCGTCGAGCGCGCTGAAGTGCCAGGACTTGTAGGACCCGTGATACGACATCCAGTTGCCGGGCTCCTTGTCCGCATTGAGCAGGCGGGCGCCGTCCACATCGGCAGCCATGGCCGCTCCGGACACGAACAGGCCTGCCGAGATCGCGGACGCAAGCACGCGGGGCGTGAAGCGAGACGATTTACGCATGGTGAACCTCCCAAACGAATTCTTCCTACGAAATCCGCGGTCGATCGCGTCTTGGAAGGGGCGGACCGCTGGATGCTCTTGGGCTTGTAGTCCCCGCGAGAGATCTCCGCCTTGACGCCGGCACAACTGCGGAACCGGCTTCAACCCGCTCTCAAAGGGGTACCGGATGATTCTCGGGATGTTTTCCTACTCAGTCAAGGGAAACGGTCCAAGCGTATGTATCCCGTTTTCCCACTCATATTCCATTCTTGTTCCTATTGTCATCTCCAATCGATTGACGCTTTCGAGATGCGGTACGACGATGATCGCCGACGGTGGCGCGCGTGCCCGGCGGGGATGCGGGATCGCCAGTTCAGCCCGCATCCCGGAGTGATCCATGGACAGAACGCCCCTGCTCGACCTGGTCGCCGAACTTCTGGCGGCCATCAGACTCCTTACCGGTTATCCGATCCCGGACCGCTTGCCCGAAATCCATGTCGTTCCGCCGGCGGAAATCCAGCGGCTCCTGTGCAAGGGCAACTGCGGCATCAAGGCGTTCTACCATCCCGACAAGGGCATCTTCGTCAGCAATACCGCAGACCCCGCCAGCGACGTACTGGGCCGCTCGATCCTGCTGCATGAACTGGTGCACCACGTCCAGCACGTGACGGGCAAGTTCGACCGCGTATCGAACGCTTGCGAACGCTGGTACTCCAAGGAACGAGAGGCATACGAGGTCCAGAACGCCTATCTGCGTGAGCAGGGCGAAAGGCGCAGATTCGCGCTCGACTCGCTCCCGCACATGTGCGCCGACGGAAAGCCCTGACGGTACCGCCACGTCAGGCGCGTGCGGTGCGCCGTGTCCTGCCCCGTGGAATTTTGTTAAGGTCTCGCGCCCCGGACGTCCCGCCGGACCGATCAATGCCACGAACAGGTGATCTCACATGATGTCGTCCAAGAGAAGGACTCTGCTTGCGGCCAGCGCCATGACCACGGTTCTGGGCGCGCTCCGCGCCCCGCCAATGCCGCCGTGATCACGCTGGGTCACGTGAGCCTTTCCTTCTACGAAGCCACGGCCAGCCTCGTGCAGTTCATCCTCGAGCGCAAGGGCTGGAACGTGGCCCTCCAGTCGGGCAGCCATGCCCAGATCTTTCCCAAAGGTGGCGGTCGGCGACGTCGATCTGTTCGTGGCCGCATGGCTGCCTTACGCGCATGCGGATTACTGGAAGGAATACGGCGACCGCCTCGTCAAGGTGAGCACGTTGTACGAGGACGCACAGCTCTACTGGGCCGTGCCGGACTACGTGCCGGCGGAGGCCGTGCGCAGCGTGGCCGATCTCACCAGACCGGAGGTCGCCGCCCGCATGACGAAGACCATCCGCGGCACCTTGCCCGATTCAGGCCTCATGATCGGATCGCGCAAGATCTTCGAGCACTACCGCCTGTCCGAGGCCGGGTACGAACTGGTCCCCGGTCCTGCGCCCGAGTGGCTCGCGAACTTCAACGCGCGCGTAGCTGCCAAGGACTGGTTCGTGATGCCTCTGTGGCGCCCGCAGTTCCTCAACAAGGCGCATCGCCTGCGGGTGCTGGACGAACCGCAGCAGTTCCTGGGGGCCGAACAAGGCCATGCTCGTGGCCAACGCAGAGTTCTACGAGCGACTGAACAAGCAGCAGCGCCTGCCGCTTTCCCGGATCGAGGTCTCCGTGAAGGCCGTGACCGAGCTGGACTACTGGGTGAATGTCGACAAGATGAGTCCGCGCGACGCCGCAAGACGCTGGATCGGGATGAATCCCAACACGGTCACTTACTGGATCGAGGATCCGGAAGAGTGATGGCGCACGGCGGGACGCCGTGAAGCTGCAGCAAAGACACCCATGAAAACAGGGCGCCCGCAGGCGCCCTGTGTCCTTGCTGCCGGACCGGCGGTCAGATGTTCTGGGCCGCCATCTGGTCCGCGATGTACTCCGCCTGTCGGATGGCCAGGGCCACGATCGTGAGCGTCGGATTCTCCGCCGCGCTGGTCGTGAACTGGCTGCCGTCGGAGATGAACAGGTTGGAGACGTCGTGCGACTGGCCGAAGCCGTTGCACACGCCCGTGCCCGCATCGCTGCTCTGACGGCACGTGCCCAGGTTGTGCGTGGACGAGAACGGCATCCGCGTGTAGACCTTGCGTGCACCCACCGCTTCGTACAGGGCAGTCGACATCTTCCACGCATGCTCCCGCATCGCCTTGTCGTTCGGGTGGTCCTGCTTGTGCACATGAGCGACCGGCATGCCGTGACGGTCCTTCTTGCTGGTGCTGAGCGTCACACGGTTCGACTCCTGCGGCATGTCCTCGCCGACGATCCACAAGCCTGCGGCATTGCGATAGGCCTCGATGTCGCGGGCGTACTCGCGCCCCAGCCTCCGGGCTTCACGAAGGATGGGAAGCCAGGCATGCCGAACGCAGGCAGCGTCTCGAGCTCATAGCCCGCCACGAAGCCGCGCTTGGGGTTGAAGACCGATTCGTCCTTGATGATGCCGGCCATCTGCGTGCCACGGTGCAGGTTCACTTCGCCCGGCATGATCGCGTACACGGCGCCGGTCAGGTGCGGCATGTAGTTGCGCCCCACCTGGCCGGAGGAATTGCCAAGACCGTCGGGGAACATGTTCGAGGCCGAGTTGAGCAGCAGCCGCGGCGTTTCGATGGAATTGCCCGCCACGCAGACGATGCGCGCCTTCTGCTCCCGCATCACGCCGTCCCTCGTCCGCGTACACCACACCGGTGACCTTGCCCTGGGCGTCGTGGTTGATCTTGATGACCATCGAGTCGGGACGCAGTTCGTAGTTGCCCGTTGCTTCGGCCTTGGGCACTTCGGTGTACAGCGTCGACCACTTGGCTCCGATGGCACAGCCGCTCATACAGAAGCCGATCTGCCTGCAGGCGGGACGGCCGTCGCGATCGCGCGAATTGATCGCCATGTTGCCGGTGTGAAAGTCGCGGTATCCGACCCGCTTCGCACCGGCGGCAAGCACGTGGTAGTTGTTGCTGCCGGGCAGACGGGGAATGCCGTGTGCCAGTGACGCCCATCTTGTCCTCGGCACGGTCGTAGTACTCGGCGAGATCCTCGTAGGAGATGGGCCAGTCGTCGAGGTTGGCGCCCGCGAGGCGTCCGTAGGTGCTGAGCGCCTTGAATTCGTGCGGCTGCAAGCGCAGCGATGCGCCGGCCCAGTGCACGGTCGTACCGCCGACGGTCTTGCAGATCCAGGCGGGCAGATTGGGGTCGAGATCGCCGGAGCCTTCCCGCGGGTCGAGCCAGGAGAGCTTGGCGAACATCTCGCCGGTGTTGTTGATGTCCTGGAGCGCGAGCCGCCTGCCTGCTTCCAGGCAGACCACCTTCACGCCCTTCTGTGCCAGTTCGTTGCCGAGCGTTCCGCCGCCCGCGCCCGAACCGATGATGACGACGACGGAGTCGTCGTTCAGATCGAATTGAGCCATCTCGTGGTCCTCACTCTTTCGGCAGCCAGCTGATGTCGTCGAAACCGCGCTTGATGTAACCGCCGTGCTCCACGGACGAGCCTCGTAGCCGAAGATCTTCCAGATCTCGGGATTGCCGTACAGGCCACCCAGCGTTTCGCCGTACATCAGGCCGAAGAAGGGCGTCTTCTCGACCGTCTTGAGAATGCGCACCCGCGCCTTCTCGCCGAGTTGCGAGAACGGCTGGTTGTCGAAGTTCTTCCGCGCGAGACGTTCCACCTGTGCCACGCCCTCGGACACCATGGCCTTGGTTTCCGGGCTGGCCGCGGCCTTCTCGTCCACCGAGTGCCCACGTTGCCGTAGTAGGAATCCGCGAGAAAGTCATGCGGGAACAGGGTTCTCGCAAAGGCGAGCAGCGTCTGCCCCTCGGCATCGCTCAGCGCCTGCAGATGATGCGCAGACCACGCGTTGGTCGAAACAGCGCCGAGACCCGCTCCGGCCGCGAGGGACATGAAAGCACTTCCGCCCGCGATCTTCAGGAACTCTCGCCGTCGAAGCTCCAGCTCTTCGTTCAGCATGTTGTCCTCCCGTTTATCTCGTTATGCAGCTCGCTGCGAAGGCGGCCGATGTCGCGCCCGCCATCGCCGAAGATGTGCCGGCAACCACCGATCACGACGCGATTAGAGGAGATCGCCACAGCACGTCAAGGGATGTTTGTCCCGTGGCTAAAGGGAAGATCTTCGAATCAGCAGTCGCTGCCGCAACGCAGCAGAGGAGGATGCCTGAACAACTTGAACGAGTTACGACGAAGCGGCCGAAATGGTCCGGGGCAGGCCGAAGCGACGTTGATGCGATGCAAAATGCATCGCCGAGAATGTGGCGCGACCTTCATCGGAAGCGCCGCAGAAATCGCTCGCTATTGGTCGCCCGCGCGTTGCGATGACGGGGGCCGGCACAGCCCGGTCTGCAGCGCCGGGGCAGGCGCGCCTTCGCCGGATTCATCAAGCGAACTCGTACCGATACCCACGATCTCCAGCGTTGCGTCCTGCCGCCACGTCCCCAGCACGACCACACGCCGTCCCACCCACTGCCCGGGTGTCATGGACGCCGCCGCCGTGACCGGGATGCCGCTGACCGCATGGGAGGAGGAATCGCCCTCGCAACGTACGTAGAAGCCTTCGAGACTCACCCAGCCGGATTCCGGGCCGGGCCCGGGGGTCAAGGGATCCCGCGTCACGGTGATCGCCCGCAGTTCGTCATCCTGCCACCTGCCCGAGACGGACACCTCGGCTCCTGCGGCATACCGGCGACCGTCGTCGCCGTCGGAAGATGCACCATCACGCCGTCCACGTCGATGTACTCGCCATCGAAATCGCGAACCGAGACCGGTCACATGGACATCGGTCCGCGGGTCCCGGTATTCGAGCCTCGACGCGACCACGGTGCCGTCGGGCTGCGCGATACCGCTGACTGTGACGTGTGTTCCGATATCGGGGACGACGGGACCGGACAGCGCCACCATGCTGTCCCTTCCCATCCGCACCGTTCTGCCCATCACGGCGAATGTCTGGCTCGCCGTGTCTCGCGTCGTGACCGGTCCCGATACCGCGTCCTCGGTCGCGATCGATCGTGCGACGGGATGGCCCGTCTTCAGGTCGGTCGCGACGCGCACTACTTGGCCGAGCCCGATGGCGGCTGCCGTCGCGCGCTCCCCGCGCACGGTGATGGGCACCCCGTCGTTGAACTCGATCTCGATACCGTTCACGCAGATGCTTCCGAATCGCGTGACCGTGCCGATCACCGTCCCGATCGAGCGCCGTGCATCGGCCACGATTCCGGTGCCCCCCATGCCCCCCACGGGATCGGGATCGGGTGAGGTCGAATCCCCGTCCACGCCCGCCACCCACCCCCGCCCCTTGCCCAGACCGCCCGTCGCGCACAAGTCCGCTGCGAGTACGGATCCGGCGCCCGCCAGGAGAGCAAGCGCCAGGCACAGGGCGGCCCGGCGCCGGAAGTGAAGAGAAGCTTCATGAATCATGTTCTGGTTTTCCGTTGCGCGCGATCGATGGCCGGGCCCTCCGGTCATCCGCGTCCGTTTCAGGCTCGGCGTAGAAATAGACGCCGAAGTTCATCCGCCATCGGACCTCGTCCGTACGCGCCCCGGCTCCTCCCCCAAGCACGCGGTCGTTCACCGCCCGCAGCGCTTTCATCGCAACCTTCTCGGCGACGGCGGACAGTTCTGCGCAGGACTCGGGGCGCAGATTGCCGTAATGCACGCAGCGTTCAAGAAACGGCGCGGCAGGATCGCTCATGTTGCGCTCGATGGCGGCCAGGTGGTCGTGCACGTTCTGCCCGAGGTAGTGGCTCTGTTGCTCGATATCGGCTACCGGGACGAAAGCGGACCGTCGCAGGCACACCCGGCCCTGCGCATCCAGCTCGGCGACTCCTGCGCGCAGCCATTCATCAAGGATCACCCGGGGATGGATGTCCTTGCTGACCGAATGGACCAGCGTTTCGAACGACGCGTCTTCCGCAGCCGATGACTGCCGCGCCAACGGCCTCGGTTCGCCATCCTGGTCCAGATACTCCTTGCGGCTATTCCAGACGGCAGCGATCTGCGCAGCCAGCGAGATCTGTCGAGGCGCCGGCTGCGCCAGGGCACTCCGGGCGTCATGCCGCAGCTTCTTCACGTACTTGCGATGCACACCCGTCAACAGGCTGATCCGGCTGTCCGTCACCTCCTCCTGCGCACCGGCGAGTTCGCTCTGCGCAACGTCCAGATAGGTGTTCTTCAGCAGATCGGAGAACGCGGGAAACGTGACCCCGTGCCGGATGGCAAGCCGCACCAGCGGGCGCAACAGGCGCCCGATCGCGGAGATGAGCAAGCCCGCGCTTTCGGGATCAGCGGGCGGCGGCGGAGTGCGGTTCATGCCTCCCGACTATACCGCTGCCTGGGCCGCGATAGAAGCATTGACCAGTGACTTTGTCCCTTTTATAGTGACTCTCGAAGGGACATTGTCCCTTCATTTCTTGCCGGCCTCCGGGTCGGCCGTTCATCAAACGCAGGAGAACTGACATGACCAAGAAGCTTCTCGCCGCCCTGATCGGCACCGTGTTCGCAGTGGGCGCCCTGTCCGGCTCGATCGCCTTTGCAGACGACAAGAAGGAAGAGAAGACCACCAAGGAAGAGAAGAAGTAACACTCTCCCCGGGAACGTCCGGCACCGTACTTCCGGCGGTGCGCAGGGCGTTCCCCCCACGGCATGGTCGTGCCGTGAGCCGTCTTCCGCTCCTTCGGAAACAGCGGGGCGGTAGCATTGCGGCAGGAACCGTTTGAAGGTTCGGCCGCCTCCATGCCCTTCGCTTACTACGACAGACTCACGCCTGCGCGCCGGCGGATCTACGACCGCAGTGATGCCCTGACGGAACTGCCCATACCTGCCGGAGATGACTTGCGGCCGTTGGCCGAAGCCCTCTTCCAGAGCCTGGCCCAGGACCGCGAAACGGCCGTGCAGCGTGACTGCCAGCGGCTGCTGGATGCCTTGACGCTGCGCTTCGGCGTGCCGTCGCTGCGCGCCAGGTGTTCGCCGTCCGTCCGCGCGGCGACTGGGGCGAGCTGCACGGGATGTATCGCCCGGAAGAGGAAGGACGCCGCGCCATCGTGGAACTGTGGATGAGAACCGCGCAGCAGCAACGCGTCGTGGCCCGCGCACCTTTCTGCGCACGCTCCTGCACGAGCTCTGCCATCACCTGGACTACGAGATGTTCCGCCTCGAGGAAACCTTCCACACCGAGGGCTTTCAAGCGGGGAGTCGCACCTGCTCGTCCAGCTGGCAGGCCCGGCGCCCGGGCGGGCAAGAGTGCGCAGGGCGAGCCGGCGACCTGAATCGCCCACCCGGCTCCGCGGGTCCGGTGCTCAGGAAGCCCGCAGCCGCGTGAGCGACCAGACGTACCAGGAACGCCAACCCCAGGACGAAGCTTCCACCCAGAATCAGGTATCCGGTGTCGTCCAGCTCCAGGGAAGGATCCAGGTTTCGGGCGATGCCATAGAACGCGACCGCGTAGGACATCGCCACGATGGTCCAGCCGAGCGTGCGGCGGAACCGCGCGGCATTCTCCCGCTGGGAACGTCGCAGCACCGTGGCGAGCAGCCGGCTGTCGACGGTGTCCGTGAGCATCATGCCCAGCGTGAAGGCCAGCCCCCATGGCCAGCGCGAAGGCCGGTTGCTTGCTGGTCGAGGCCACGTAGCCCCAGGCAGCTGCCTGCGTGGCCGTGTCGAACACGAGCCCGAACAGGACACCGATCAAAACCACGGCCAGCGGATGCGACGACTCCCGCAGCCGCCTGGACACGAACGGCAGGCGCAGGGCCATGGGCTGGAAGTCGTCGCGCCGAACGAGGGTCAGGAGATTGAGCGTGCCCACGAGCAGCAGCGCCACCGGCAACCACGCACCCACGACTTCCAGCGAAGCCGGCACGATCGATCCCGGCTCAGCAGGCTCACGGCCACCGCAATGAGCGTGACCAGTCCGCCGTGACCGAGGGAGAAGAGCGTGCCCACCCAGGGGGAGAGCCGCGGCCGCTGCCCTTCGAAGCGAAGACCCAGACCGTCGATCACCGCGATGTGGTCGGGATCGAAGCCGTGCCTCAGACCCAGGAGGCCCATGAGGCCCAGCCCCGACCACGACAGGAGTTCGGTGCTTGCCATGGGCGAGATGCTAACCGATGGACGGCGTTCGATGACCCGCGAAACCACGATCGATCGCACGCGAACGGCGCGCAGGGAGCGTTCCATCGGCGGAGCGAAACGCGCACCGGCGCGTCGAGGCCGGGCGGGGCAACGGGCCCGCCACGTGCCCGGAACGGACCACTGATGGGCGAAGCGCATCCCCGGCGCACGATGACGACCCGGCGCGCTGCGGAATCCGGGGCGGTTGCGCCGGAACGGCGATCCGCGCACATTGAAGGGGTTCAATCAGGAGAGGATCGAGTGAACGGGATTCCGTCATGGCCCTGAAGACCGACCGCAAGCTCCACTGGAATGCCGGCTACTGGCTGCTCGCGCTCGCCGCGATCCTGACGCTCCAGAGCCTGTGGCAGGCGCAGCGGACCGTGGAGCCGGTGCCCTACAGCGAATTCGAGAAGGCGCTCGCGCAGGGCCGCGTCGCCGAGATCACGATCGGCGAGAACACCGTCACCGGCAAGCTCAAGTCGCCGGACGGTTCGGGCAAGACCATGATCGTCGCCACGCGGGTCGAGCCGGCGCTCGCCGAGCGCCTGTCGCAATTCGACGTTCCCTACACCCGCGTCATCGAAAGCACGCTGTTGCGGGACCTCATGTCGTGGGTACTGCCTGCGGTGGGCTTCTTCGGGCTCTGGTTCTTCGTCATCCGGCGCTTTGCCGAGCGGCAGGGCGTGGGCGGATTCATGAACGTCGGCAAGAGCCGGGCGAAGGTGTACGTGGAGAAGGACACGGGCGTGACGTTCGCCGATGTGGCGGGCGTCGACGAGGCCAAGGCCGAGTTGCAGGAGATCGTGTCGTTTCTCAAGGATCCGCAAGGCTATGGCCGCCTGGGCGCCCGCAGCGCCCAAGGGGACTGCTGGTGGGTCCCCCGACGGGCAAGACGCTCCTTGCCAAGGCGGTCGCCGGCGAAGCGGGCGTGCCGTTCTTCAGCATCTCCGGCAGCGAGTTCGTGGAGATGTTCGTGGGCGAAGGCGGCGCGGGTGCGCGATCTGTTCGAGCAGGCTCGCGGGCGGGCGCCGGCGATCATCTTCATCGACGAGCTCGATGCGCTGGGACGTGCGCGCGGAGCCCCTGGGTCCGATGGGCGGACACGACGAGCGCGAGCAGACCCTCAACCAGTTGCTGGTGGAACTGGATGGTTTCGACAGCTCGTCAGGGCTGGTGCTTCTCTGCGACGAACCGCCCGGAGATTCTGGACCCCGCCCTGCTGCGCGCCGGCCGCTTCGATCGTCAGGTGCTGGTGGACCGGCCGGGCCAAGGCCGGCCGGCTGCAGATCCTCCGCGTGCACGTGAAGAAGATCCACCTTGCGGCAGACCTGGATCTGGAACAGGTGGCGGCGCTCACGACGGGCTTCACCGGCGCGGACCTCGCCAACCTGGTCAACGAAGCGGCGCTCGCGGCCACGCGCCGCGGTGGTACGGAAGTAATCCTGGGAGGATTTCACCGGCGATCGAACGGATCGTCGCGGGTCTGGAGAAGAACAACCGCATCCTCAATCCACGCGAGCGCGAGATCGTGGCCTATCACGAGATGGGACATGCGCTCGTCGCGCTGTCGCTGCCGGGTACCGATCCCGTGCACAAGGTGTCGATCATCCCTCGTGGCATCGGCGCCCTGGGCTACACGATCCAGCGCCCGACCGAGGACCGCTTCCTCATGACGCGGGACGAACTCGAACACAAGATCATGGTGCTGCTCGGTGGACGCGCGGCGGAGAAGCTGGTGTTCGGTCATCTTTCCACGGGCGCGGCGGACGACCTCGCCAAGGTGACCGACATCGCACGCGACATGGTCACGCGCTACGGCATGGTGGAAGATCTCGGTTACGTGGCCTACGAGGCGCGGCCACCGCGTTTCCTGGATGTCCCCGGCTATTCCCAGGGCGGATGCCAGGTGAGCCCGGCGACGCAGCAGCAGATCGACGTGGCGATCAGGACCATCGTCATGGAATCATTCGCCCGGGCCACGGCCGTGCTCGAAAGGCACCGTGCGGTGCTGGACACCTGCGCGAGAGAATTGCTGGCGAAGGAGACGCTGGATGAACCGGCGCTCGCGCACTCACCTCCGATCTGCGTTCAGGAGCGACCCATGCGGATGACACCGTACGGACAGACATGCAACCCGCCTGAAACGGATCACCGAACGGAAAGCCGCCGGCGGGTGCTGCGCATGCTGGCTCTGGCACCGGCATGCGTGCCCGGTCTGCTGGCGGCTGCGGACGAACCGCAGGAGTATCAGACGCGGATGCCACGGCGATCCGCGCGGTCATCGAGCGCCAGCTCCGCCGCCTTCGCCGAGGACGATGCGGAGACGGCGTTCTCCTGGCGTCGCCGGAAATCCGGCAGATGTTCTCCACGGCGCGGAACTTCATGACCATGGTGCAGGCCGAGTACGCGGTCGTCTACCGGCCGGCATCGACCATGTTCGCGGATGTCCGCCAGGCGGATGGGCGCATCCCTTCAGTTCGTCGAGATGACGGATGCGGACGGGCAGATGTGGCACGCCATCTTTCACGTGGCCCGGCAGGACGGCGGCGCCTGGCTCATCGCCGGGTGCATCCTCATCCGGGCCGACGCCAGGGAAGCAGGCGTACGCGACCCCGTCATCGCCCCGGGATGACCTTCTCCGTCATCGCGTAGAACATGCAGTCCTCGAGCGCCTCCACGTCGTGGCGCTCGCCCAGCGCCGTATGGTGATAGTCGCCCGCCGACAGCACAAACTCGCCCAGCCGCATGCGGCCGCTCACCATATAGAGTTCCTCGCGCCCCAGATGGCCATGCATCTTGATGACGCGCCCTTGGTCATGCGCACGAGCAGGGTGCGGCCCCGCCTTCCTCTTTCCTGAGGATCGCGCGTTCCACGCCTGCCTGCTTTCGGGCGCCCACTTGCGGTCGGCGGTGCTGATTGCGTACATGAACCTCTCCTGAATCGGGTGATGGCGGGAATGATGGCACGCAATCCGGCGATGGGCGAAACCCCGTCTCTCGGACGATCCGTTTTCCGGATGTGATCGGCGTGCGCGGATCCCGGTTAGGCTCGCGGCTCCGCGCTCGCTCACGCCACGCCATGCCCGTCGATGTCTGCGTCCGTTCTTCCGTCGCCATCGTCGGCGGAGGCCCTGCCGGACTGATGGCGGCGGAAGCGCCGCCGGCCTGGTGCCGCGGTCGTCTCTACGAAGCCAGACCGTCGCTGGGCCGCAAGTTCCCTCATCGCCGGCCGGGGCGGGCTCAATCTCACGCACGCCGAGCCGTTCGAGGCATTCGTCTCCCGCTACGGGGCGCAGGCCGCCGTGCTGCGCCCGATGATCGGAAGCAGCTTCGGGGCCGCAGAGATCCGGCAGTGGGCCCGAGGCCTGGGTGTCGAGACGTTCGTGGGGAGTTCCGGAGCGCGTCTTTCCGGTGGACTTCAAGGCCGGTCCTCTGCTCCGCCACTGGGTTCACCGGCTGCACGGGGCCAGGTGAACTTCACGCCACGCTGGCGCGGCCTCAGAGGGCATGGGCTTCGATACCTTGGACGCCCCACGAACGTCGTCCACCCGGCATGGTGTTTCGCTTGGCGGCGGAAGCTGGCCGCAGCTCGGTTCCGACGGTGCGTTGGTGCCCTCGATGAAGAATGCCGGCATCGCGGTCGAGCCCTTGCGTCCGGCGAACTGCGGCTTCGACGTTCTGGAGCGAACACATGGGCACCGCTTCGCGGGCGTTCCGGTCAAGTCGTTGGTCGCCCGTGCCGGCGGAGTCCGATGGAACCGTGCACGAACGGGCCGTGAATTCGTCATCACTGGAATGGGTGTGGAGGAAGTCTCGTGTACGCGCTGTCGTCCGTTCTTCGCCGCTGTCTTGAGCTAACGGGACAGGCCAGGAGCTGTTCTCGACCTGCGTCTCCCGCCGCACGGCGGCGCAATTGGAGCCCTCCTGGCGCGCCCTCGAAAGCGCTCGCTTTCCGAGCATCCAAGCGCGGGAATCGGCGCTCGGAGTGAAGGCGGCACTGCTGCGCGAATTCACGGCCGCGGACGCGCGAGGATCCTGCCCGCACGGTGCCCTGGGCTAGTTGCGTCCACGTCCTCTCGATACCGGTTTTCATCGGCACCGCATAGTGGAGTGCGCTTCGACGAAATCGACGAGGCCTGATGGTGAAGCGCCTGCCCGGCGTTTTCTGCGCGAGATGCCGGATCTGGAGGCCCCACCGGGGATATCTGCTCACGGTTCGTCTTCGCGACCGGGCTTGCCGCAGGCACGTCCGCCGTGCGGCCTGGTGCAGGCGTCCGGCCCTGCCTGATGCAGGACGGACCTCCGTGGCGTTTCGAATTACACTCCGGTCAAATTCGCGGTCCCCCCGATGCTCCGGGGCCCAGCCCGATCCTGCGCGCCGCGCTGTTGGCGGCTCCTGTCCTTCTCTTCGCGGCTGGGTGTGGCTTGCTCCGGTCGAGAACGCACCTGCCGGAGGTGCTCTGACCGGCAGCGACCTCAGTGTCGCCAGATGCCTCGCAGACCGCGTACCTGCATCCGGCCGCCGGCCCCGATTCCCGCCAGAACGAACTCTTCGCGCTCGGGCGCCGCACTGTTCCAGAACCGCTGGGCGTTCTGGCCTGGACCGCACTCATTGGGGCCCCACCTCGCCCAGGCCTGCACCACGTGCCACACCAACAACGGGGTCGTGACCGGACGCCCTCCCTGCCGACCGTGGCGATGCCGGGCGAGGTGCGGGACCACCATATCACGGTGCCCTTCTAGCTTCGGCCCTCAACCTGGTCGTCCGCGCGGAGTCTTCTCGTGGACGCGCACGGGGTCCGCGCCTGCAACCCCCAGTAAGGCAGCACCGAGGCTTGCAGATCTCGCGAAGGGTGTCGTGTCGCCGGAGGCATCCTTCGGTGGAGTGGACCGAGCACGAGGTCGCGCCCGCGGAGGCACCTGCGCTGCGCGTGCTTCTGCGCTGCGGCTTTCGGACTTCGGTTGCGGACCGCTCGGCGAGGATGCACATGCCGCAGCATGCGCATGGCGCCGCCGCCGTGGGTCTTGGCCTTCTCGAGGTGCAGGCGCCGGACGAAATGCTGCTCGCACTCGCGGCACGCCCGGCCACCGGGGACGTCCGCGGCAAGGCGAAGCGGGTGTGGGACGAGAGCCAGCGCAAGGTCCCGATCGGACGCTTCGGGCCTCGAAGGTCAATCACGGGGGTGGAGCAGGTCGCGATCGCCTTCCTCAACGACATCGGTCTTTCTACCGAGGTGTATCCGGACCAGAACTGCCCGCCGATGAGCCCGACCTGCAAGGAACAGGTGGTGGCGGCAAGCCGGAGGCGGGGCGCCAGCCTGGCGGCGACAGAACTTCACGTGCGGTCGCTTCGCGTGCCGGTGTCGGTGTGGTGGACGATCCGGGGGTGCGGGAGGGCGAAAGATTCCTTCGCGGATGCAGGGGGCAGTGGGCCACGTGCCGGAATTGTGGACGGGGCCGTTCTTGCTCTTCCGCCCGTCGCCCACCAGACGATCCGGCTCTTCACCGATCTGTTGCCGTGCACGACATGGGCGAGGATCTCGCGGATGGACGGCCGGAGGTTTTCGCGAGCGGCCGCGAATGGCGCACGCCGCCCCTGCCCAGCATCGGCCACCTGTCGGAGGTCATCAACGGCGCGGGCGCATTCCTGCATCATCGATGGCCGGCCCGGCATTTCGAAGAAGCGATTCTGTGGCATGGCGGCGAAGCGAAGTCGTCCCGTGATGCCTTTGCCGGCGCAGAGAGGCGAGACTGCAGCGCTGATCGCCTTCCTGAAGTCGCGTTTCTGGAAGAGACGGCCCGCCGTTCAGGCGGGCCGCGATCTAACCACGATCACTCCGTCGGGCCTTCCAGCGGGATCAGCCCG